>JAOUFA010000033.1 GCA_029858545.1 Betaproteobacteria bacterium | reverse complement strand
ACTACTGCAGCCGGGTCTGCTGCGGCCAGGCGATCAAGAACGCCCTGAAGCTCAAGGAGACTTCTCCCGGGATGGAGATCACCGTCGTGTTCCGGGACATGAGGACCTACGGGTTCAGGGAGGACTACTACCGGCGGGCGGCCGAGCTAGGCGTGAGGTTCATCCGCTACGAGCCCGATGACAGGCCTCTGGTCGAGGCGGTCGAGGAGGGCGCACGGACGATGCTGAGAGTGACCGTGCGCGATCCGATCCTGGGCCGGAAACTTGCGCTGGAGGCCGATCTGCTCGCGCTCGCGGCCGCGGTGGTTCCTTCCTCGGCGAGCCAGGATCTGTCCAGGCTGTTCAAGGTGCCGCTCAATCCGGACGGATTCTTCCAGGAGGCCCACGTAAAACTCCGGCCGGTGGATTTCGCGGCCGATGGCATCTTTCTGTGCGGGACGGCGCATTACCCCAAGCATCTGTCGGAGACGATCAGCCAGGCATACGGCGCCGCGGGCCGAGCGATCAATGTGCTGTCGAAGAATTCGGTCACCGCCACCGGCGCCATTTGCGACGTCAAGGAGAGCGCCTGCGTGGCCTGCGGCGCCTGCATTTCGGCGTGCACGTACGACGCGATCGATTTCTATGACACGCCGCTGGGCAGGAAGGCCCGGGTGAATCCCGTGCTATGCAAGGGCGATGGGTTGTGCAACGCCAAGTGCCCGACCAAGGCCATCTATCTGAACCACTATACCGATGAAGAAATCCTCAGCCAGATCGATGCGGCGTGAATGACCGCGACGGGAGCGATTCGAGAATGGGCGCAGCGCAAGAATTCAAACCAAGGATCCTGGGATTCCTGTGCAACTGGTGCAGTTATGCCGGCGCGGACCTGTGCGGTGTGTCGCGCTACCAGTATCCGGCGAGCATCAAAGTGATCCGCGTGATGTGCTCGGGCAGGATGGATCTGGAATTCGTGCTGCGCGCGTTCGCGAACGGTAACGACGGCGTGTTCATCGGCGGCTGCTGGCTGGGAGAGTGCCATTACGTCACGGAAGGAAACTACGACGCGCTGAGCATGATGCATCTGGGCAGGAAATTGCTCGATTGCGTGGGAGTGAATCCGGAAAGATTGCGGCTTGAATGGGTTTCCGCCTCCGAGGGAATCCGCTACGCCGAAGTGGTGACCGATTTCACCGCCCGATTGAAGCAACTGGGTCCACTGGGCAGCGGCGAAGGCATGGATCGGAGCGCATTGAATCTCAAGCTCGAAGCGATCCGGAGGCTGCTCCCCTACATCAAGCTGGTGGAACGCGAGAAGCTGCGGGTACGTTTCGACGACAAGCAGCAGTACGAGGAATTCTTTGCCAGCGACGCGCTGAATGCGTTGTTCAGGAAGCTGATCGTGGACAAGCTGGCGATCAGCCAGATCTTGGTGCTTTTGCGCGAGCAGGCTCTTTCCACCGGGGAAATTGCCGACAGCCTGGGAATGAGCCGCGCCGAAGTGTCCAAACATCTGAACAGTTCGGCCAGGCAAAGACTGGTCAGGTTCGACGAGGGCCGGAAGCGCTATGCGCTCGCCTGATCAAGCCGGCTCCCGGCGGCGGCGCGTGCCCGGTGCGGACCCGCAATCGCAGGAAAGATAGAGGCCGAGATCATGGATGCCGCGAGAATCGAGCAGATCATCAATCACCACGGGTGCGAAGCCGGATCGCTGATCCAGATATTGCTCGACATCCAGAACGAACTTCACTGGCTGCCCAGGGAGGCCTTGGAGATGGTCAGCGAAAAATTGCGGGTTCCGTTGAGCCGGATTCAGCATACGACCACTTTCTACAAGGCGTTCAGCCTGGTTCCCCGGGGGCGTCATGAAATTGGCGTGTGCGTGGGGACTGCCTGTCATGTGCGCGGTGCGTCGCGCGTGCTCGAGGTGGTGCAGAACGTCACCGGAATCCAGCCCGGCGAAACCGACGCGGAGATGAAGTTCAGCCTGAATACCGTCAACTGCCTCGGCTGCTGTGCGCTGGGGCCGGTGATGGAAATCGACGCGCAGCATCTCGGCAGACTGGTGCCCGACAAAGCCGCCGACCTGTTGAAGAACTATCAGTAGCCGCAGGCCATGCCAGCACTCACCTCTGCCGCCGAACTGGAACGCCTCAGACAGGAAATCGTCTCGAGGAATCATCCGGACAGACCGCGTGTGTCGGTGTGCGCCGGTGCCGGTTGTCTTGCCACCGGGGCAGCCAGGGTCATCGCCGCGTTCGACACCGAAATCGAAACGCAGGGCCTGAAGGGCGAGGTGCAGGTGAAAGCCACCGGCTGCCCCGGCTTTTGCGAGCGCGGCCCCATCGTGGTGATCGATCCCGGGCAGACCTGCTATCTCCAGGTCGCTCCCAAGGACGTCCCGACGATCGTCTCGAAGACCCTGAAGGAGAAGACGGTCATCGACCGGCTGCTGTACGCCGACGCCACGACGAAGGAGCGAGCCGTCCGCGAGTCCGATATCCCGTTCTACAAGAATCAGGAGCGGAACATCATCGGCAACAACATCAAGATCGATCCCCAGTGCATCGACGACTATCTGGCGCTGGGCGGATACTCGGCGCTGGCGAAAGTGCTTTCCCGGATGACCGCCGAACAGGTCGTGGAGGAAATCGGCAAATCCGGCCTGCGCGGCAGGGGCGGCGGCGGATTTCCCACCGGGGTGAAGTGGGACGCCGCGCGCAATGCTCCCGGTGAAACGAAGTACGTGATCGTCAATGCCGACGAGGGTGATCCGGGCGCATTCATGGACCGCGCCGTGCTGGAAGGAAATCCCCATTCGATTCTGGAAGGATTGCTGATCGGCGCCTACGCGATCGGCGCCCGGGAGGGCTATGTCTACGTGCGCCAGGAGTATCCGCTCGCGCTGAAGAACGTCGGCATCGCGATCCGGCAGGCCGAGGAATACGGCTTTCTGGGCAGCAATATCCTCGGCTCGGGCTTCGACTTCCGCGTCCAGGTGCACCGCGGCGCCGGTGCGTTCGTTTGCGGCGAGGAAACCGCGTTGATCCTGTCTCTCGAGGGCCGGCCCGGCGAGCCCCGCTCGAGGCCGCCTTATCCGGCCACCCGGGGACTCTGGGGCAAGCCGACCAACATCAACAATGTCGAAACCTGGGCGAATGTGCCGTTGATCATCAACCGCGGCGCCGACTGGTTCGCGCAGTTCGGCACCGCGGGAAGCAAGGGCACCAAGATCTTCTCGCTGGTCGGCAAGATCAGGAATACCGGTCTGGTCGAGGTCCCGATGGGCGTCACGCTCAGGGATATCGTCTACAAGATCGGCGACGGCATTCCCGGCGGAAAGAAATTCAAGGCGGTGCAGACCGGCGGCCCGGCAGGGGGCTGCATCCCCGAGGAACACCTCGACATCGCGGTCGATTTCGACGCACTCACCAAGGCCGGGGCCATGATGGGTTCGGGCGGGATGATCGTCCTGGACGAAGACACCTGCATGGTCGATGTCGCGCGCTACTTCGTCAATTTTCTCGCCCAGGAGTCGTGCGGCAAATGCTCGCCGTGCCGCGAGGGCATCAAGCAGATGCACCGGATACTCACCAACATCACCGAAGGACGCGGCAAAGAGGGCGACATTGAACTCCTGGAGGAGCTGGCGATGACGACCGGGAGCGCCTCGCTTTGCGCGCTGGGGAGAAGCGCACCCAACCCGGTGCTGAGCACGATCCGGCATTTCCGGGCCGAGTACGAGGCGCATATCCGGGAGAAGCGCTGCCTGTCGTATTCCTGCAAGGATCTGGTCTCGTACTACATCGATCCGCAAGCCTGCGCGGCCTGTCTGCTTTGCATGAAGCGGTGCACGTCGGAGGCGATATCCGGGGCGAGGGACCGGATACATGTCATCGATCAGCAGAAGTGCAACAAATGCGGCACCTGCTTCGACGTCTGCCCGTCGAAGTTCGACGCGGTCGTCAGGCTGACCGGCGAGCGCGTTCCCGAGCCCGTTCCGGACGCACTTCGTGTCGTCGTCAGAAAGAAGGCGGCGGCGCACGCAGGACAGAAAGAAACAGGATGACCGACCTCTCCTTGCGCATCGATGGCCGGGACGTCGCGGCGACGCAGGGCATGTCGCTCCTGGAGGCGGCCCGGGGCGCGGGTATTTCGATCCCTACCGTGTGCCACCACGAGAAACTGGAGCCTTTCGGCGGCTGCCGGCTGTGCATGGTGGAAGTCGAGGCCGCTGGCAGGACGACCCTGGTGGCCGCCTGCACCTACCCGGCCGGGAAAGGCCTGGTGGTGAAGACCCGATCCGAGCAGATAGACAGGATCCGCAAGCTGCTGACCGAGCAGTTGCTCGCCTATGCCCCGGAGTCCGAGGTGTTGCAGAACCTCGCCCGTGAATACCGCGCCGACAAGGACCGGTTTCCGAAGGAGCCGTCGTTCTGCATTCTCTGCGGGCTGTGCGTCAGGTACTGCGCCGAGGTGAAGCAAAGGAATGCAGTGGGTTTCATCGATCGCGGACCGAGCCGGGAGATCAGCTTTGTTCCGGAGATTGCCGCCGCCGAGTGCTGGGAGTGCAAGGAATGTTTCCCGCTGTGCCCGACTTCGGCGTTGCAGGCGGCGTTCGTTTTGACGAGATCGCGAACATCCAGCGAAGAGGTAAGCAAATGAGGTACGCAGAGACGGGGTTCAGTCTGGAAATCGATCTATCGCGCGGCAGCATCGAAAAGGTGGCGACCGATGCCCGCGACACCGCGCTCTACCTGGGCGGGCAGGGGATCGCCGCCAAGATCCTGTTTGAGCGGGTGCCTCCCGGGACCGATCCTTTCTCTCCCGATAATCTGTTGATCTTCAGCACCGGCCTCCTGCACGGCACGCCGGCGCCGGCCGCGAATCGCACCGTGGTGAACACCTTCTCTCCCCAGACGAACCTGATGTCGCACTCGCTGTTCGGCGGGTTCTTCGGACCGGAACTGAAGTACGCCGGTTACGACCGGATCATCATCCGCGGCAAGGCCCCCGACCTCGTCTACCTGTACATACACAACGACAAGGTCGAAATACGCGACGCGACGCACCTCCGGGGCAAAGGCACGACCGAAACCGGAGACCTGCTGAAAAGAGAGCTGAAGGATCAGAAAGTCCAGGTGGCCGCGATCGGCCTGGCCGGCGAGAACCGGGTCTACATGGCCTCGATCGACCACAATCACGCGAGCGCGGCGCGCGGAGTCGGCGTGATCATGGGAGACAAGCGGCTGAAGGCGATCGCGGTGCGCGGCACCAAGGACCTCAACCTCGCCCGGCCGGCCGAGCTGTTCGACGTGTGCCAGCGCATCCACAAGAAGATGGCCGAGAGTTCCGGCTGCGGCGACTGGATGGCGGTCGATGAGGATGACAGTTTTCACCACAACCATTTCGCCTGGGGCAACGCGCGCACGCGGATCAAGAATTACTGGAGCAAGGAGCTTCAGGAACGCTGGACGAAGTGGAAATACGATCACATGGACCGGCAGACGGGTTGCTACAACTGTCCGAAGAAATGCCGCAACGTGATCAAGTGGCCCGGGCGGCCGCGCTTCGGCTACAAGTGCTTCGGCAAGGACACCTACCATATGGCGGCGTTCCTCGAGCTCGACTTCAGCTATGAAATCCTTGGCGTGGCGCAGGAATACGGCGTCGACTCGTATTCGACGCCGCAGGTCATCGCCTTCGCGCTCGAGCTGCTCGAAGCCGGCATATTGACCGACAAGGACTTCCCCGGCATGCCCGCCGACAGCAAGGGACGGTTCTTCTACCTGCTGGAGAAGATCGTTCGCCGCGAAGGGATCGGCGACATTCTGGCCGACAGCGTCTCTCATGCCGCGCGCCGGATCGGCAACGGCGCGGAAAAGTACGACCACAACACCACCAAGAAATTCGAACAGCTGCCGATCAAGCTGGGCAAGCTGAATCCCGCCTACTTCCTGATGATCGCCACCGGCGAGAAGATGAGCATCACCCAGATCGAAGGATCCTTTCCGCAGGACCCGCTCCCGACCAGGGAACAGCGCGAGGAGTTCGTCGGCAAATGGGAGGCGGTGCCCGACGAAAAATTCAAGAAGTACTTCCTGGAGTGGGAAAAGCGCAGCGACATGTCCGACGAGAGAACCTGCGACATCGTCGACTGGAACGAGGCAATGCACTACATCGACGACTCCATCGGAACCTGCGGATTCGTATCGTCGTTCAGGGGCCAGTTCGGCGGGGACGTTCCGTATCACATGAACAACATTCCCCGGATCATCTCGCTTGCGACCGGCATCGAGATGGACAAGGAAAAACTGTGGAAGGCTTTCCAGAGAATACGAACCCTCGTGCGGGCGGTGAACGTCAGAAGAGGTTTGCGCAGAAAGGACGAACGGCCGCCCGAGGACCACTGGGCGATCAGGGACGAGAAGTACGAACAGGAGCTGTTGAGCAAATACTATGCGTTCAAGGGCTGGAACCGCGAGGGCATTCCGACCCGGCAGACCCTCGAGAGGCTGGATATGGGTTACGTGGCCGACGACCTCGAACAGCGAGGCATCCTGAGCGCCGACGAAAGCATGCCCGCCTGAGGGACCATGACCGGAGCGGCGCGAGCGCGAATGGGAGGTTCTGCGATGAAGAGCGGTCGGACGACGAGGATCGTCAAGGAAATCAAGGTCGACATCAACCAGTGCACTGGCTGTCGCGCCTGCGAGATGGCCTGTTCGGCGTATCACGCGCATCCGCGGTACAGCAGCGTCAATCCGGCGAAGTCGCGGATCAGGGTGGTTGCCGATGAGCTCAACGACGAGTACGTGCCGATCCGCGCCGGCGACTACACCCCCTCCGAATGCAACGGCAGGCATATCTACACGATCAACGGCAAGGAATACAGCGAGTGCAGTTTCTGCGGCGCATCGTGCCCGTCCAGGGACTATTTCGTGGAGCCCGACTCGGGCCTGCCGCTCAAATGCGACATGTGTGAAAGCGTGCCGCCGCTGGCGGAACCGATGTGCGTGCAGGTCTGCGGCACCGACGCGCTCACCTACGTGGAACGCGAGGTGGAACGCGAGGAAACGCCGCAGATCAAGCGCGGGCAGATCGAGATCGGACTCGAGTCGCTGGTCAATCAGCATGGAATTCAAGCGGTCATCGAAAGCCTGAACCAGATGTCCAAGGCGCGAAAGTGAGAGCGGCTCGGTGCGGTCGATACAGGAGCGCGGCCGGGCGATGCGAACGTTGACCCAGGTCAACGCCGCGCGCGGCGCGCCCGTCGCCCGGCGCAGTCCGTCGGCGATCCTTGACTGCCTGCGTCGCGGAGCGCGCCGTCCCGAGCGAAGCCCGTCGGCGCCACGCAGCGAGCCGGAGGGTCGATGACCTACCTGATGCGATTGCCCAAGTTCGAGTACCTCGGCCCCCGGTCGCTCGCCGAGGTCTGTGGCGCGATCGCGGGCCCGTCCGGGAACGAGGTGATGCTGCTCGCCGGCGGCACCGACGCGATCCTGCAGATGCGCCGGCGCGAGCGCGTCCCGCGCCGCGTGGTCGGTCTCAAGGGGGTCGCGGAACTCGACTTCGTGCGCGAAGAGGCCGACGGCGGGGTGGCCATCGGCGCGATGACCACGCTGCGCAGTCTCGTGCACGACCCGAGGATCGCCGCGCGCTATGATCTATTGCGCGAGACCGCGGCGCAGATCGGCGGGCATGAACTGCGCAACGTGGCGACGATCGGCGGCAACATCGCCGGGGCGCTGCCCTGCGCGGACCTGCCCCCGGCGCTGATGACGCTGGGCGCGCGAATCCGGCTCAGCAGTGCGCGCGGCGATCGCTGGCTGGCGCTCGACGAGTTCTTCCCCGAGTTCGGGCGGACCGTTGCCCGGGCCGACGAACTGCTGTCGGAGATCGGCCTGCCCCGCCCCGCGCCCAGGAGCGGCGGAACCTACCTCAAGTTCCACGACCGTCAATCGATGGACATGACGGTGGTGGGCGTGAGCGCATGGGTGGCGCTCGACGACGAGGGCCGCACCTGTCGCGATCTGCGGCTCGCCTACGCCAACAGCGCGCCGACCGTGTTCCGCGCGAAGCGCGCCGAGGCGGTGCTGCGCGGCCAGGCGCTCACCGACGAGGGGCTCGAGGCGGTGGCCGAGGCCGCCTGCGGCGAGTCCCGGCCGAGGACCTCGTGGCGCGCCAACGGGGCGTATCGCCTGGAGTTGATCGCGGCGCTGACCCGGCGCGCGATCCGGCGCGCGTGGGACAAGGCGGCATCGCAGGGGGGAGCGAAGTCATGAGTGAATTCGTCGCGGTCTCGCTGAGCGTGAACGGGGTTCGCTACGATGTTGCGATTCGACCCTGGCGCACGCTGCTCGAGGTACTGCGCGAGACGCTTGCGATGACCGGCACCAAACGATCCTGCGGCGAGGGACAGTGCGGCGCCTGCACCGTGCTGCTCGACGGCGACGCGGTGAACGCCTGCCTCTACCTGGCGGTCGAAGCCCAGGGCCGGGAAATCCTCACCATCGAGGGTCCGGCCGGAGGCGACCCGGTGCTCGAGCAGATCCAGGCGTCGTTCGCGAACAACGGCGCCGTGCAATGCGGGTTCTGCACGCCCGGAATGGTGATGATCACCAAGGACCTGCTGAGCCACAACGATGCGCCGAGCGAGGACGAAATCCGCGATGCGCTGGTCGGCCACCTTTGCCGATGCACGGGCTACGTGCAGATCGTCGAAGCGATTCGCGACGCCGCCGGGGCGCTCGCACGTCGGGCGGGAGACTGACATGGACCGCGACCCGCGGGAAGCGCTGCGCGATCTTCAGATCATCGGCCGGCCGACGCCGAAGAAGGACGCCCGGCTCAAGGCCTCCGGCCGCGCCGAGTACGCCGACGACATCGCGATGCCGGGGATGCTGCACGGCAAGCTGCTGCGCAGCCCGCACGCGCACGCGAAGATCCTCCGCATCGATACGAGCCGCGCCGCCGCGCTGCCCGGCGTGCGCGCGGTCGTCGTGGGGGGCGATTTTCCGAACATCAAGTTCGGCAACCTGCCGCAGACGCGCGATTACCTGCCGCTCGCGATCGATACCGTGCGCTACATCGGTGAAGAGGTGGCGGCGGTGGCGGCGGTCGACGAGGACACCGCCGAGGAGGCGCTCGATCTCCTGCGCGTCGACTACGAACCGCTGCCTGCGGTGTTCGACCCGGAACAAGCCATGCGGCCGGGCGCGCCGCAACTCCACCCGCACGCGCCGGGCAACATTTCCGCGCACAGCGCGTTTCACTTCGGCGACGTCGAGGCGGCCTTCGCCAGGGCCGAATATCTGCGCGAGGACGTCTTCGAGACCCAGGCGGTGAAGCAGGGCATGCTCGAGCCGCATGCCTGCGTCGGCCTGTGGGACCACGCCGGCAAGGTCACGCTCTGGTCGTGCAAGATGAGCCCCTACGTCACCTGGCGGCAGCTCGCGATGGGCCTGGGCATCCAGCCGGGCGACGTGCGCGTGATCCAGACCTTTGTCGGCGGAGGCTTCTCCGGAGGCAAGCAGGAAGCGATGCCGATGGACTTCTGCGCGGTGCTGCTGTCGAAGAAAACCGGCCGGCCGGTGAAGTTCGTGCATACGATGGACGAGGTGCTGACGATCGGCCATATGCGCCATCCGATGAAGATCTGGCTGCGCACCGGTACCGGCCGGGACGGTCGGCTGCTCGCGCAGCACTGCAAGCTGATTGCCAACGGCGGCGCCTATTCGAGCATCGGCGGATTCAGCATGTATCTCGCCGGGGCGATGCTCAACCTGCCTTACCGCGTGCCGAACATCCGCTACGAGGCGCATCGCGTCTACACCAACAACGGCTTTTGCGGCGCGTTGCGCGGCCACACGATCCCGCAGTTCTGTTTCGCGCGCGATTCGCAGCTCGAACTGGTCGCCGCGGACCTGGGCATCGATCCGCTCGAGATCCGGCATCGCAACGCGCTGCAACCGGGCGAGGTGACGGCGAACGGCTTTCGCATCGGCACCTTCGCCTTCGACGAGTGCATCGAGCGCGTCGCGCAGATCTCGGGCTGGCGCGAAAAGCGCGGCAAGCTGCCGAAGTACCGCGGCATCGGCTTCGGTTGCGGCTCGCATCTCTCGGGCGCGCGGCTGATGGGCCATTCGGCCTCGGCGGCGGAGATCCGTGTGCAGGAAGACGGAACCGTCCAGCTCACCACCGGCTCGACCGACGTCGGCCAGGGTGCCGACACCGTGTTGTCGATGATCGCCGCCGAGGTGCTCGGCATCGAGGTGGACGACGTGCGCTTCACGCGCGTCGATACCGAGATCACTCCCGTCGATCCGGGCACCTTCGGCTCGCGGGTGACCTTCTTCACCGGCAACGCGGTCAAGCGGGCTGCGGAGGACGCGCGAGCGCAGCTCGCCGAGATCGCCGCGCAGAAGATGGGGGCGGACCCCGGGGACCTGGTGTTTCGCGGGCGGGAAATTTTCAACCCCGGGGACGAGCGTCAGCGCATCAAGCTGAAGGACGCGGTGCGCTGGGGCGCATTCCAGTTGGGACGCATCGTGAGCGGCCGGGGCGCTTATGCGGCAGGCGACGAGAAGATCGATTTCCGTACCGGCCACGGCAATCTTTCCCCCGCCTACAATCCGTCGGCCTGCGCGGTGGAGGTCGAGGTCGATCCCGAAACCGGGCGCGTCACCGTGGTCGGCTTCTGGGGCGCGGACGACAGCGGCACGCCGCTCAATCCGCTCGCGGTGAAGGGGCAGGTGCTCGGCGCGACCGTGATGTCGATCGGACATGCGCTGTACGAGAATCTGATCCGCGTCGACGGCAAGGTGATGAATCCGTCGCTGCGCGACTACAAGATGCCGCTTGCCACCGACTTGCCCAGGCTCGCCGACTTCCAGCACAGCAACGTCATCACCTGGGAGCCCGAGGGTCCGTTCGGTGCCAAGGAAGCCGGCCAGGGCGCGGGCACCGGAGTGCTCGCGGCGCTTGCCAACGCGATCTACGACGCGACCGGAGTGCGGCTGAACCGCCTGCCGATGACTCCGGAACGCATTCTGTCCGGCCTCAAGCGTGTGCCGGAGTGGAACGGAAATCCCGGACCCTAGGAGGCCGCCGCGCTCTGCGCGAATGCCCAAGGAGGAGACCATGCTCGAGGGGTGCACGCCGTGGCCGCAGGACTTCGTTCGCGACTACCTGCGCAGCGGCTGCTGGGAGGCGAGGAGTCTCGCGAAGGTGCTCGAGGATCGCGCGCGGCAATTTCCGCGCCGGGTGTTCCTCGCGGACCGGGACGGCCGGCTCGACTACGAGGAGTTCGACCGTCTCGCCGGACGGGTCGCGCTCGGATTGATCGAACGCGGATTGCGGCCGCGCGACATCGTGCTGTTGCAGTTGCCGAACATCCGCGAATTCGCCATCGTCTTTTTCGCGCTGCATAAGATCGGCGCGGTTCCCGTGATGTGCCTGCCCGCGCATCGGCACTCCGAACTGGCGCATTTCGCGCAGGTGACGCACGCCACGGCGCATTTCTTCGCGCCGGGGTTCCGCGGTTATGACTTCCTCGCGATGGCGAGGGAGGTGCAGGCCGGCGCGCCGAGCTTGAAGCTCCTCGTCGCGACCGGCGACGGGGCGGAACCCGGCGTGACCTATCTCGCGCCGCTGATGGCGCCCGCTTCCCGGGCCGCCGATCGGGCGCCCGCGCCAAGCGGCGCCGGCGGCGACCCGTTCGATGTGGCGTTCATGCTTTTGTCGGGCGGCACCACCGGGGTGCCCAAGCTGATCCCGCGTACCCATGCGGACTACCTCTACAACGCCAGGATGTGCGTCGAGGCGCTCGGCTGGACGAGCGATACCGTGTTTCTCGCGGCGCTGCCCGCCGCGCACAATTTCGCGCTGGGCGCCCCGGGAATCGTCGCGGCACTGACGGTCGGCGCCAGCGTGATCATGTGTCCTTCCACCGACGCCGACGAAGTGTTCGGCGCGATCGAGCGCCACCGGGCGACGGTGCTGCCTGCCACGCCGGCGCTGATCATCGCGCTTTTCAATTCGGCGCAGCGTACCCGCTACGATCTTTCGTCCCTGCGCCAGATCTGTGTCGGCGGTCAGCGCATGCTGCCGGAGTTGTTCGATCGCGTGCGCGCGACCTTCGGCGGTGCGCTGCCGATTCACGCCTTCGGGATGGCCGAGGGACTGACCAATTTATCGCGCCCCGGCGATCCGCTCGACGTTCAGCGCGAGACGCAGGGCCGGCCCGTCTCGCCGGCCGACGAGATCCGGATCGTCGACGAGCAGGGCATCGACGTTGCCGCCGGCGAGGTCGGAGAGCTGATCACGCGCGGGCCCTACACGATACGCGGCTACTACCGTGCCGCCGAACACAATCGCAGCGCGTTCACCGCGGAGGGTTTTTATCGCACCGGCGACCTGGTCCGCCTGCATCCCAGCGGCAACCTGATCGTCGAAGGGCGCAAGAAGGACATGATCAATCGCGGCGGCGAGAAGATCAGCGCGGAGGAGATCGAGAACCTGATTCTTTCCCACCACCACGTGCGCATGGTCGCGGTCGTCGCGATGCCCGATCCGGTGATGGGTGAGCGCAGTTGTGCATTCGTGGTCCCGCGGAACGGCGCCTCGCTGACCCTCGCGCAACTGAACGAGTTTCTGATGGACAAGAAGATCGCCAAGTTCAAATTGCCGGAGCGGCTGGAGGTCGTCGACGCGCTGCCCGTTACCGCGATGGGCAAGGTTTCGAAGAAGGCGTTGCGCGAACGGATCGCGGCGCAGCTGGGCATCGACCGCCGCGGCTGAGTCCTTTTTGCGAGGAGACAAGATGGAGATTCGGATCGAGAATGTCGCCGCCGGACTGAGCGTTCGTATCGACGGCGTGGCCGGCCGCGAGCAGGCCCTGCTCGAGCGCATCCGCGGCTGCCGGCAGGGGGCGTGGGCCTGCCCGTCGGGAGAATGCATGAATATCGGGACGATGGAGGGACGCGCCGAGGATGGCGAGGTCATCCTCACGCTGAGCCCCCGGCCGGGCGCGCAATTGAGCGTGCGCGGCATCGAACAGTGCCTGCGTTACTCGCTGCTCGCGCTCGCGGGCTGAGCGGGGAACGGATATCGCTACGCCGAGCGGCGCGCGGGCCGCTGCGCGTGGCGCGGTGAAAATCCGGTTCTGCTAGTATTCATTCGATGTTCGTCCGCCGTCGCCGTGTTGCCGCCTGGATCGCCGCCGTTGCGCTGGCGCTGCAGGCGCTCGCACCGCTGCTCGCGCAGGCGCGGACGCAGGATCCGATGCTGCCGGTCCCGGTCTGTTCGGTCGACGGCGCCACGCACGACGTCGATCCTGGCAAAGGCGAGGCGCCGCGCGACGAACAGGGCGGCGGGCATTGCAAGCTCTGCCTCGTCGGTTGCGTGCACGATCTTGCGTTGGCGGGGGCGCCGCGCAGTGTCGCCGTCGCCGCGCGCGCGCGGCGATCCGCCGGTCCGGCGGGCGCGCCCGAATTGCTCGGCGAAGCGCCGCGGTATCGTCTCGCCCGGCCCCGGGCGCCTCCGCGCCGGGACTGAAACGTCTCGTACGCGCGACGCGGCAGGACCGCGCGCGCATTCGCGCCGCGTCGCGCGCCGACGACCCGCGTACGCCGATGAAAGCCTTCGTCAGGCTTCCTGAATCATCCTACTAATTGGAGAAATGCATGAAACACTTGCTTGTCGCAACCGCGCTTTGCCTCGCGGCCTTCCCCGCCCATGCCCAGGTGCAGGTAAAGGACCCCTGGGTGCGCGCCACCGTGCCGCAACAGAACTCCTCCGGCGCCTTCATGCAGATCAGTTCGCCGGCCGAGCTGCGCCTGGTGTCGGTCAGCTCGCCGGTGGCGGGGGTGGTCGAGCTGCATCGAATGACGATGGAGAACGACATCATGAAGATGCGCGCCGTGCCCGGCATCGAGATTCCCGCGGGCGTGCCGGTCGAGCTCAAGCCCGGCGGCTACCACGTGATGATGATGGCCCTCAAGTCGCAACTGAAGGAGGGCGAGCTCGTGCCGCTGACGCTGATCGTCGAAGGCCGGGACGGGAAGCGCCAGACGATCGAAGTGAAGGCGCGGGTGAGGGCGCTGACGGCATCGCCCGCCGCGCATGACGGCGGCATGCATACGAAGCACTAAGGCCGCGGTGCGCGCGGCGCGCGCCGTCCGATCTCCGCACGCACCGCGTCGAGCAGTTCGGCGACATTGATCGGTTTGGTGAAGTAGCGCTCGACGCCGGCCGCCATCGCGCGCCGCACGTCATGCGGCATCGCGGCGGCCGAGACGGCGAATACCGGCACCGCGGCGAGGCCTGCGTCGGTGCGCAGCCGACGCAGGACCTCGAAGCCGTCGATACCGGGCAGGTTCATGTCGAGCAGGATCAAGTCCGGCGACTGGCTGTGCGCCAGCTCGATGCCGGTCTCGCCGCTCGCCGCGACGTGCAGCGTGACGCGCGGCAGCCGCTCGAGCACCTGCTTCACCAGGCGCAGGTTCGCCGGATTGTCCTCGATGTAGAGCACCTTCAGCGCGCGGTCCGCGCTCTCCACCGCGGCTTCGCGCCGCGCCATCTCCGGCGGCTGCGCGGCGATGTCGCTGCGCGACAATTCCAGCCAGAAAGTCGATCCCTCGCCGGGGCGGCTCGATGCGCCGATTTCCCCGCCCATCGCCTCGACCAGCCGCTTCGAGAGCGCCAGCCCTATCCCCGATCCCTCGATGCCGCTTGCTTCGGCGCCGAGCCGCTCGAACGGCTGGAACAGCAGCCCCATGTGCTCGGGCGCGATGCCGCGTCCGCTGTCGATCACCGCGATGCGAAACGTGTGCGTCGCGGCGGGCGCGCACTCGATGCGGATCGTGCCACGCGGGCGGTTGTATTTCACCGCGTTGCCGAGCAGATTGATCAGCACCTGCCGCAGACGCGTGGCGTCGGCGAGTACCATCGCGCCGTCGCAGGCGACCAGCCGCGTCTCGAGCGACAACCCCGCCGGTGCCAGTTGCGGCCTGACCAGCGCCGTCGCGGCCTCGATCGCGGCGGCCAGATCGACCGCTTCGAGCGAGAGCGCGAGATGTCCGCTCTCGATGCGCGAGAGGTCGAGCAGGTCGTTGATCAGTTTCAGCAGATGCTCTCCGGCGCGCAGCACTTCGCCGACCCGCTCGCGCTGCCGTGCGTCGCCGGCGTCGAGTTCGAGCACCTGCGCGAAACCGAGGATCGCGTTGAGCGGCGTGCGCAATTCGTGGCTCATGCGCGCGAGGAATTCCGATTTCGCCGCGTTGGCGCGCTCTGCGATCTCCTTCGCCTCGACGAGCACGGCCTGGGCACGCTTGCTCTCGGTGATGTCGATGCCGAAGCCGACATAGCCGCTGATCGCGCCGCCCGGGTCGTGCAGCAGGGAGGTCGAGACCAGGATGTCGAAGGGCGTGCCGTCGCGGCGCAGCATGCGCGTCTCGGTCTCGAACCACCCGGTGGCACCGCTCGCCTCGCGGATGCGCCGGTTGACCACACCGCGCACCTCGGGCGCGTAGAAGTCGCGGATGTTGCGGCCCACCGCTTCCGCCGCGTTCGTGCCGAACAGGCGCTCGGCGCCGCGGTTCCAGCCGGTGATGCGTCCCTCGAGGTCGGTGGTGAGCACGGCGTCGTGGATCTGCTCGATGAGGCGCGCCTGCTCGCGCACTTCGACGGTGCGCTCGGCGACGCGGCGTTCGAGCTCCGCGTTCGCCTCGGCGAGCCGCTGCTCGGCGAGCTTGCGCTGCGAGATGTCCTCGTAGATCGCGATGTAGCGGTCGGGCACGCCGCGCGCGTCGCGCAGCGCGGAGGACGACAGATTGACCCACACGAGGCGTCCGGTCTTGTGCAGGAAGCGTTTTTCCACCGTGTAGTG
>JAOUFA010000032.1 GCA_029858545.1 Betaproteobacteria bacterium | reverse complement strand
GCGGAGCACCACTATGCCGCCTCGAAATTGGACCACTTCGAGCGCGAGTGTGAGGAGGAACACAGACAGATAGACATGCATTGAATCGCCATACATAGAGCAGGTTCAACTTACTCGCCTGTGAAAGGGTAGCCGTCTTTGCGAGTCGCCGGATGTTGGATCACCCGGATCATGCGATGCGGTACTTGTTGGAAGTCGGAGGATAGATTTGCGAAACATAGCTAGATACTTGGCTCTTTTCATCTACTACGGCATTACGAGTCGGATCAAAACGGGCGATTCGCCGAAGAATATCGGGGCCCGGCTTAATCGCATTCTCGTCAAGAGGATCTTCAGAAAATGCGGGAAGAATGTGAATATCCGTCCGCATGTCTATTTCAGCTCCGGGGCTCACATCTCGATAGGTGACGACTCAATGATAGGAGAACGCTCTACAATTGGCTCTGGTGCGAATGTCTACATCGGCAATCAGGTCCTGATGGGACCGGAATGCCTGATCTATACGAGCAACCATGGGACGAAATTGGGCATTCCCATGAAGCTTCAACCTTATGTGTTTAATGACGTCCACATCGGAAATGACGTGTGGATCGGGGCGCGCTGCATAATATTGGCCGGCGTTCGAATCGAAGACGGCGCGGTGATCGCAGCGGGCGCAGTAGTTTCGAAGAACGTACCCGCCGATACGATCGTCGGCGGCATCCCCGCTAGGGCAATCAGGCGGAGAAACTGATTGACCAAGCGAGTGCGATCGGGGGCTGGTGATCGCTTCGATCTCTCACGTCGGACCGAGTGTTAGTGGCTGATGGATATCTGTCTCTATCGGTTCGCGAACATCGAGGTCGGCTATGTTGCTGACTTGTTCGTAGACGAGGGTAGGCCGGCGGTATTCTTGGCGCTGTGCGCCAGAATGGTCGACCCCTTTTCTGGCCAACGGGATTGACCATTTTGGCGGGCATGGGCGGCACGGGGAAGTCATCGTCAAGAGCGTCTTGCTGGATTCATAAATATGACGTCTAGGGAGACCGGATCGACACCAGGGCGGTTTAGTTTGATTCCAAAATGACGCCCCCCTCAAAACTTCCCTTCATCACCGTCATCATTCCGGTCCGAAATGAAGAGGGACACATTACAGTTTGTCTCAATTCAATTTTGGAATGCAGTTATCCCGCCGGTCTTCTGGAAATTCTGGTAGTGGACGGACTTAGCGATGACCGCACACGCAGCATAGTCATGGGGTTTTGCGCGCGTTACCCGTCTGTCCGCATGCTGGACAATCCAGCCCGCGTAGTCCCCAATGCTATGAACATCGGCATTCGTGCATCCCGCGGCGAACTGGTCATACGGATGGACGCTCACGCAAACTACAAGCCGGACTATTTGCTGCTGCTCGTGAAGTGGATGGCGCAGCTTGGCGCGGACAACGTGGGCGGAGTCGTCGTAACACGGCCCGCGTCCGAATCGGCGGAGGCCAGAGCAGTAGCTGTGATTCTCTCTCACCCGTTCGGTGTAGGCAATTCACAGTTTCGGCTGACGGGGCTCCATTCACCGGTCGAGGTCGATACGGTGCCATTCGGCTGCTACCGCCGTGAAATTTTCGATCGCATTGGACTCTACGATGAGATGTTCGTGCGAAATCAGGACGACGAACTCAATGCGCGTCTCAGGAAATCCGGTGGACGGATATTTCTCATTCCGGAAATAGAAATTGACTACATAGCACGCGAGTCTTTGCGCCAATTGGCTCGCATGTTCTATCAGTATGGATACTTCAAACCACTGGTTGCAATCAAGCTGGGCGGGCCAGCCACTTGGCGCCAACTGGTTCCCCCGGCATTTACGTCTGCACTTATCGTCCTGCCAGCTGCAGCATGGTTTGTGCCCGAATCCGCCGTCCTCTGGGGAATTGTTCTTGCCGCCCACGCAACGATAAATGCATGGGTTTCTGCCTCACAGGGGCGGCGTCATGGGTGGCGTCTCTTTCCATACCTATTCTGCGGCTTCTTGCTGGCTCATGTCACATACGGCGCGGGCTATCTAAAGGGCAGCGTAGATTTCGGACTCCGACGGGGTCACCTCAAGAAGCGCAAGCGTGACGCCCCCTTGTCCCGTTGAGCGAATTTCCAGCGTGCATAGCCAGCCGAACCGCCAGCGGCAACCCAATCCCGCAACGCCGGCCGCGGATGGGCCCCACAGCATCGGGGTAGAATCCGCTGCTGGTTGGCGCATGCAACTGCGTGCACCGAATGAATTGAAATCATAGGCAGACTACCCGCCTGGCCACCCTGCGATAGACCACAAGTTACGATAATTCTAACTTCGAAGCCACCAATGGCGAACCAGGAAGCCGATGATGTACGCGAGCGCTACGCGCGTCGTGCCAACACAGTCAATCCGCGGCGCTACAGCATGTTGTCTGCTGACGTTTGGCAGACTGTCCAGGAACGACAGCGCGCCATGCTTAGTCTGTTCGTCGAACTCGGCATCGACGACTTGTCGAACCTGCGGTTGCTGGAGGTTGGCACAGGATTCGGTGGTAACCTTCTGGAGCTATTGCGCATAGGATTTTCCCCGGAGAATTTGCTGGGCATTGAGTTGCTTCCGGAGCGCGCAGATATGGCGCGCCGTATGCTTCCTGAAGCGGTACAGATCACGACTGGCGATGCCACGACAGTGCCTGTGCGAGCCGAGAGCTTGGATTTCGTTTACCAATCCGTGGTGTTTTCATCCCTGCTCGATGATGCATTCCAGAGTCGGCTTGCGACCGTCATTTGGGGTTGGATAAAGCCCGGTGGCGGCGTACTGTGGTACGACTTTGTCTACAACAATCCGGCCAACCCCGACGTGCGCGGCGTGCCGCTGTCACGCGTACGCGAGCTGTTTCCCCGGGGTGTCATCGACGCGCGCCGAGTCACTCTTGCACCACCGATTGCGCGGCGAGTCACGCGCGTTCATCCCTCGCTCTACAGTCTTTTCAATGTCCTACCTATTCTGCGCACGCACGTGCTCTGCTGGATCCAGAAACAGTGAGCCGGCGGCTTTTCCCGATGGAAATCGTCGAAGATCCCTGTAAGTGCTGATTGCATCTTCCAATAGCGCGGCAGCCGGCATCCGCCCAATGGGGATGACAGTCCTGGTACGGCAGATACCCGAAACGCGTTGGACAACTGGCCTAGGAACAACTGGCGCCCCTTGCCGGCATGCGGTTTGTTTGGGACCATCAGGTTGGCGGTCGACTGAAAGTGGCTCGGAAATGCCGAATAGCGCGATAGATGGAAACGCCGGGTATATGGCCGGACCGCAGACGGTCCGGGAAGAAGGTGTTTTGAATGGTAGAGAAGAAGGCATTGGTACGGCGCGCACCTCACACCCACAATGTGGCGTTCAAGGCGCGGGCCACCCTCTGGGCGGCCCGCGGAAAGTTGGCGCCTTGGCAAAGCTTTGCGAGAAGTTCGAGGTGCATCCAAACTAAATTTGCGAATGGCAGCGCCAACTGCTCAAGCGCGCGGCAGAGGTCTTTGACTCTGACGCCCAGCCGATGCATGGCCTTCTATCTGCCTCGGACCGTGCGCACGGCCCGAGTCAACATCGCCGAATACCGGGAGTGGTACAGCAGGCATTGTCCGATGCCGGAGCGGCCTACGCTGCAGGAAAGGTACATGGCAGCCTTGCTGAAGTTCAAGCTGGCCGCTTAAGATGAAGATCTCGGTGCACCCCGAGTTACCCAACGCGGCTTTGCGATCGTCGCAAGCGATGCGCGCCGCCGTGGACAACTCCGCACCGTTCGCAACCCACCCGGAATCCCCTAACAAATCGGGGAAAGTTGTCAAAACAGAACGAGTCACTTCTAGTCGCCTTGTATACCGACGAAACTAAAGGATGTGAAACACATGGCGTCCGAATTCCTGCCCTTCGCATTACCCGATATCGGTGACGCGGAAATTGACGAGGTTGTCGACTCACTGCGCTCAGGCTGGGTAACGACCGGACCAAAGACCAAGCGCTTCGAAGGGGACTTTGCTGCTTTTCTGGGTGGCGGTGTTGATGCAGTAGCGGTCAATTCTGCCACTGCGGGCCTGCATCTGGCTTTGGAGGCAGTGGGGGTCAGGGAAGGCGACGAGGTCGTTACGACCCCCTACACCTTTACCGCAACTGCCGAGGTGATTCGCTATCTCGGCGCACACCCGGTCTTTGCGGACATTGATCCCAAGACGTTGAACATCGACGTTACGCAGCTTCGGTCGGTGCTAACGCCTCGGACTCGCGCCATCATTCCAGTTCACTTCGGAGGCCTTGCCTGTGAAATGCAGTCGATTCTGGAAATTGCCCGCGCGCACAAGCTTGCTGTGGTCGAGGACGCCGCGCATGCGTTTCCGGCGACATGCGGCGGGCGCTTAATCGGGACCCTCGATAGCGACATCACGGTATTCAGCTTCTACGCAACAAAGACAATTACCACCGGCGAGGGTGGCATGGTGGTCACCCGGAGGCCGGAAATTGCAGAACGATGCCGGACAATGCGGCTTCACGGTATCAGTCGCGATGTTTTCGACCGGTACACGTCAGCGGCACCTTCCTGGCACTACGAAGTAATCGCACCGGGATACAAGTACAACCTAACGGATATCGCGGCCTCCATCGGCATACATCAGCTGAAGAAGGCATGGTCATTCCAGAAGAAGCGCGGGCGATTGGCCAGTCGCTATGACGCGGCATTTTCCCGCCTTCCTCTTGTTCTTCCGGCGCACCCGGCCGATGACGACGTTCACGCGTGGCATCTGTATGTTATCCGCCTGACCCCCGATTCTTCTATCGAGCGGAACGAATTCATCGAAGAAATGGCGAGACGCGGCATTGGT
This sequence comes from Betaproteobacteria bacterium, assembly GCA_029858545.1. Taxonomy (GTDB): domain Bacteria; phylum Pseudomonadota; class Gammaproteobacteria; order Burkholderiales; family SG8-39; genus JAOUFA01. The sequence continues at coordinate 11,013 of JAOUFA010000032.1, read as the reverse complement.
TGCAGCGTGCATTTCATTCCACTACATTTACACCCCTATTGGCGTGACACGTATGGCCTAGAGCCCGGGGACTTCCCGAGGGCTTTCGACGCCTATCAGAATGCCGTCAGTCTCCCCTTGTACACGCGCATGACCGACAGCGATCAGGAACGTGTCATCGAAGCCGTATCGACGCTTCTCTCTCGCTAGCATGCGCGCAAAGCGTCTCTTTGATATCGCCTGCTCCCTCGCCGGATTGATTGTATTGCTCCCGCTGTTCCTGCTCGTTGGGGCAATGATCAAGATGGATTCTTCCGGGCCGGTCTTCTTCAGGCAGGTGCGGGTTGGGCAGCAGGGACGACTATTCAGGATTCACAAGTTCAGAACGATGATCGCAGATGCCGACGCGAAGGGTCCAACGCTCACCGTCGGCGCGGATCCGCGAGTCACCCGAATCGGGACCTATCTGCGCAAGTACAAGCTGGACGAGCTGCCGCAGATTATCGACGTGCTCTCGGGAACAATGAGCCTCGTCGGACCGCGCCCCGAGGTGCCTCGCTATGTCGCCCACTACGGCGACGAGAACCGCCGTATCGTTCTTTCCGTCAAGCCCGGAATCACGGATGAGGCGTCGATCCGGTTTCGCGACGAACAAGCCCTTTTGCGGGAAGCCGAGAATCCCGAGGAGTACTACGTCACACATGTGCTGCCGATCAAGCTGCGCTATTATCGCGACTACGTCGCTACGCGAACCTTCCTCGGTGATCTGCGGACGATCCTGCGCACCCTTGGCGTCATATTTCAGTAGGTAATTGTTCATGCATGGCGTACTGACAACCGTACTTGACCGGCTTCTGGCAGGCCCCCGCTCGCTCCGCGTCGGAATCTATGTCGCCGTCGACGCCTGCATCGCGATGCTCGCGTTCGTCGCGGCAGTAATGCTGCGGTTCGAGGAATTTTGGATTTATGCGCTGGACCCGGTACTGGTCGTCATCCCCATCAGTGCGGTGGCGACGGTCGGGGCCTTTGCGCTGTACGGCCTTTATCGGGCGCCGATTCGCTTTGCCAACAGCACCATGCTCTACAAAGTGGTGGCGGCGGGCACTCTCGCGTCCCTCGTTACCTCCGCCAGCCTCTTTGTCCTTCAAGCGGGCGCGCCCTATCGAACCGTGATGCTCATTACCTGGGGGCTGCTCGTAGGCCTGCCGGGGATCGTGCGCCTGGTGATTCGGGACTTTCTCGCCTTGCGTGCAAGTTCCTCGCGACGCGTGCCGGTCGCGATCTACGGCGCGGGCGAGGCCGGCGTGCAGCTCGCGGACGCGCTCGTGCGCAGCAAGGAATTCCGCCCGGTCGCCTTCATCGACGACCTCGCCGGCACGCAGGGGCAGTCGTTGCGCGGCCTCACGGTATACAAGCCCGATGCACTGAAGTGGCTGATCGACGCCGAAAGAGTCAAGGATGTGCTGGTCGCGATTCCTTCGCTATCGCGCGCGCGGCAGCTCGACGTGATGAACCTCCTGTCTCGCCACCCGGTGCGGGTGCGGGCGGTTCCCGCGCTGGAGGACATCGCCTCGGGGCGCAGGCGGGTGGACGAGTTGCGCCGCATCGAGATCACCGACATTCTCGGCCGCGACGTGGTCGCGCCGATGCCCGACCTGATCCGGCGTTCCGTCGAGGGCAAGAGCGTCCTGGTCACCGGCGCCGGCGGCTCGATCGGCTCCGAGTTGTGCCGCCAGATCCTGCGCTACCGCCCATCGCGCCTGGTACTGGTCGAGAGCTCGGAACTTTCTCTCTACAATATTACGCAGGAGACCCAGAAGGAACGCGCGCCGTACACCGACACGCAGGCGGTGCCGATCCTCGCCAACGTCTGCGATCGTGCCCACATGGCGCGCGTGATGCAGGCCTGGAAAGTCGATGTGGTGTTTCATGCCGCCGCGTACAAACACGTGCCGATCGTCGAGATGAACGCGAGCGAAGGCGTGCGCAACAACGTTTTCGGCACACTGCACTGCGCACTCGCGGCCGCCGACGCCGGGGTGGGGACGTTCATCCTCGTATCCACCGACAAGGCGGTGCGGCCGACCAACGTGATGGGCGCCTCGAAGCGCTTCGCCGAGATGATCCTGCAGGGGCTCGCCGAGCGCGGCGGCAAGACACGCTACTCCATGGTCCGATTCGGCAACGTGCTCGATTCGAGCGGTTCAGTGGTGCCGCTGTTCAAGGAGCAGATCGCCCGCGGCGGACCGATCACGGTGACGCATCCCGAGGCGACACGCTATTTCATGACCATTCCCGAGGCGGCGAGCCTGGTGATCCAGACCGGCGCGCTCGGTCAGGGCGGCGACGTATTCGTGCTCGACATGGGTGAACCGGTGAAGATCGACCACCTTGCGCGGCGCATGGTTCACCTGGCGGGTATCGAGGTCCGCGAGGCGGGCCAGCCGCAGGGAGACATCGAAATTCACTACGTCGGCCTGCGTCCCGGCGAAAAGCTCTACGAGGAGCTGCTCATCGGCGACAACGTGGTGGCCACCGAACACCCGATGATCATGCGCGCGATGGAGGAAAAGCTGCCGTGGGAGATTCTGCAACGGCTATTGACGCAGGCGGAGCTCGCCTGTGCGCAAAACGATGTCGGCGAAGTGCGCAACGTCCTGCGCAAGGCGGTTTCGGGCTATCGCCCGAGCGACGGCGCGTCCGACTGGGCGTTCGGACCGTCCGCCTCGCCGCTGCGACTGCTTTCAGGCGGACGGGACGAGTAGCGTGATCCGCCGCGCCGCGGCGGATCGGGACTCGGCATCGCGCTTCGTGTTGCGAAGCATCCGCCGCCCCCCGCTTCACCCCGCGCGACCGTAGACATGGCCTACGCACTGCTCCCTCATATCGCCTTCGCGCTCGCGATATTCGTCGTCTCGGCGGTGCTCACCTTACTGATGGCAAGGCACGTCCGCATCATGGACGTGCCGAATGAACGCTCGTCGCATGCGCGACCCGTGCCGAAGTCAGGCGGGGTCGCCATTGTCGCGGCCTTCGTACTCGGCAGCTTGATCATATTCTTCGAGGCGCGCATCGCGCGCATCGAAGACCTGCATTTCTGGGTGTTCCTCTGCGGCACGGTCGTGCTCGCCGGGGTTTCGCTCTACGACGACATTACGCAGAAATCCTTCGTCGCCAAGCTCGCGACGCAGTTACTGTGCGTCGCCGCGGTAGCCGCCTCCGGCCTGATCGTGACCAGCCTGTGGATTCCCGGCGTGGGCGAAACTCATCTGGGCTGGTTCGCCTATGTGGTGACTTTTCTCTGGATCGGCGGATTCACGAACACCTGCAATTTCATGGATGGGTTGGACGGCCTGGTCGGCGGCGTCGCGGTGATCGCCGGAGCGTTCCTCTGCGTGATCGCCTTTACCCAGCAGAGCTTCTTCGTCTACGCCACCAGCTATGCGCTCACCGCGAGCATCGCCGGCTTCCTGCTTTTCAATGTTCCGCCGGCGCGGATCTTCATGGGCGATGTCGGCAGCGCCTTCATCGGCTTCGCGTTCGCGGCGCTCGCGGTCATCGGCGCAAGCCTCGACCGCGGACACCTTTCCTTCTACGTCATACCGATGCTGTTCTTCCAGTTCATTTTCGATACCGCGTTCACCTTCGTGCGCCGCGTCGTGCGCGGCGAGAAAGTCCATCAGGCGCACCGCACCCACCTGTATCAACTCCTCAATCGCCTGGGCTACAGCCACCGGAGCGTGACGCTCTTTCATTGTGCCGTCGCGCTCGTGCAGGGATTCGCCGCGTTCGGCGTGCTCGCGCTCGAACCGCGCTACCGCGCGAGCCTCTTCGCGATCTTCCTCGCGCTCAACGCAATCTATGCCTTCGTGGTCGTGCGGCGCGCGCGCGCGGCCGGACTGATCTGACCGCTACTGCCGCAACACCTTGATCGCCGCCATGCCCAGGCCGAACTGATAGAGAATCTGCGTCCAGTCCTTGAGCGACTTGACGAAGGTGGTGCGATCGTAGTCCTCGGGGACCACGATCGTATCGCCCGGCATGACGCGCCCGATCGCGAGTCCCGCGCCGAACAGGCCGCGCTGACTGCCCACCACCGCGCCGTTCGCGCGCAGCACGAACATCTGCGACTTGTCGGCGCGGCTGGTCGGTCCGCCCGCCTGCCCGAGGTAATCCGCGGCGCCCTTGTCCTTGCGGTACAGAAACGACGCCTCGGTGAACACCGAGCCGTACACGCTCACCGTGAGCGGTTGCGGCGGGACGTAGATCCGGTCGCCGTCCTCGAACGCGATGTCGGGAAGGTCGTCGACCTTCGGGTCCTCCGGCAGCTCGAGCACGATGCGTCCGACCGGCTTGACCTGCCGCAACCGCGCGATCACCGCCTTTTGCGAAGCGGCCTGCGCGCTGAGCGAGGCCGCGTCCTCGGCCGATACGACGTTGCGCGCGCGTTCGCCCGCCGCCAGTTCGGCTTCGCGCTCCAGTCGATTGAGCGTCTGCTCGTAATTCTTGCGCTGCTCCTCACGCGTCGACTCGCGCGTGAATTCGGCGCCGAACAGGTAGGCGTTGGGCGACAGGCCGCCGATCCTGCGGATGAGCTTCACGAGCGTATCGTCGGGCGGCACCTGGTACACCCCCGCGTTGACGAATTCGCCCTCGACGTGCACGAACTTGGTGCGCTTGTCGACCGGCACGCGGATGTCGTCCTTGGAAAACACGGTCACGATATCGCCCGGTTGCAGCGCGAGATTGTTCTCCACGTCGCCCTCGAGCACCGCCTTGCCGAGGTTGAACGGCAGCAGCTGGGTGGTCAGATCGGCGTAGTTGAGGCGTTCGATCACGGCGTACTGCCAGTTGATTTCGCGCATCAGGTTCTTCACCTCGGTGCGCGGGTGCTGTCCCTCGCCGCGACCCTCGCGCCGGCGCGACGCATCGGCCGCCTCGCCGGCCGCACGCGGCGGTTCATCGCGGCTCTGCCCGTCGCGCCTCGCCTCGCGCGCGCGCGCGTCGTCCTCGCGCGGCGCGCCGGAGAACGCCTCGCGCCTTGGCGGTTCGTCGCGCAGGCGCGCCTCGTCCGGCGACGCGCCGGGGATTCGCGGCTCGTCGTCGAGTTCGGGCCGGATTGCGAGATTCTTCTTCAGGTAGTAGTCGCGCGTGATCAGCGCCTCGCGCTCGGGGATCAGGTCGCGGATCCGCATCCCGGGCGTGAAAGGGTAGCGCAACGGCACCGCGACGTTACCGCGCAAAGTGATCGCATTCTCGAACTTCGGCGAGATCGGGAACACGGTCGCCAGGTCGCCGTCCTTGAGCGGTTTGGCCAGCCCCGCGTCGTCGAGCGAAATCTTCTCGACCATGCGCGTACGCCGCGCCTCGATGCGTTCGAGCGTGGCGGTCGCCAGTTGCGCGGTGGTCGCGAGTCCGCCCGACCATTCGATCAGCTTGGCGAGCGTGGTGTCGCCTTTCAGTTCGTAGATCGCGGGCGTCTTGACGCTGCCGGCGAGCGCGACGAGCGGCCCCGCCGGCGAGAAGTAGATCACGTCGCCCGGCAACAGCTGCGCGTCCTTCGACTTGTCGCCGTAGACGAGCAGCTCGTAGAGATCCAGCTCGGTGACGAGCTTGCCGCCGCGCTTCAACTGGATCGCGCGCATCGAGCCGCGCTTCGAAGGTCCGCCCGCGGCGAATGCCGCGTTCACCAGCGTGCTGAGCGAGCTCACCGTGTACGCGCCGGGGCGGCGCGCCTGGCCGACGACGAAGATCTGGATCGAGCGCAGCTGCCCCATGCTCACCGTCAGCTCGAAGTTGCGGAACACGCGCGCGACCGAGGTCTTCACATAGGCGGTCAGATCCGAATACTTGATCCCGCCGACGTTGATCACCCCGACGCGCGGAATCGAAATCGTGCCGTTGCGATCCACGGTCGTGCGGTAATCGATGTCGATCTGTCCCCAGCCGCGGATGTAGAGCTCGTCGCCCGGCCCGATGACATAGTCCGGGGTTACCGGAACGTCATCGACCGGCGAGAAGGTGCTCGGGACGTCGCGAAACAGGTTGAAACCGAACAGCGGCAGCACCGTTCCGGTCGAGACGGTGATGAAGTCCTGGAACTCGCTCTTTTCCTCGGCCTGGGTTTCCGCCGGGGACGGAAACTGGCGCGCGGCCTCGCGCGCGGCCTCGCTCCCCGGGTAGAGCGCGCCCGGGGCGGGCTGCCGCGTCAGGCGGTTGGTGATCGCCGGTGTCCGGGTGCCCGGAATCAGCAGCGGCGCGGTGCTGCCCGGGCTCGCCCCGGACGAATCGCGCGGGTCGCTCCCCGCGCCGAACATCGCCCCCGGCGCAAGCTGCGCGCCAGCCTGACCGGCAGCAAACAGCGTCACGATCAACGCGAGGAGCCAGCGCGCGCCGCAGCGCGCCATGATGAGGCCAGTCGAGTGCATAAGCCGCGGGATTGTACGTGCTCGGCCCGATTCGACCAAGCCTGCCGCCCGCCGGGGCGGCGCCCGCGCCGCGCCGGATTCAGTCGTGCAGCGGTCGCTGCTGCCGAATCGGCGATTCCCGTGCGCGTCTCCTGCGCTCGAGGTCCGCCGCCGTCGGGTCGCGCCGGCGCTCGGCCCGGTCGCGCGGCGCATGCGAGGAGATCATCACGAGCTCGGGCCGGTGCGCGAGAGGCGCCGCGCCCTCGACTCGCGACGCGGCGCGCCGCTCGGCCGGCACGAGGGCCTGGACGCCCGCCCCGGTCTCCGGCGCGGGCGGAGAACTCGCCTGGCGATCGAGCGAATCGCCCCCGAGCGACTGCGTGAAGTCGAAACGCCGGTAAAAACTGCCGCACAGCTGCGTGTGGCGGATCAGATAATTGCGGAATTTCCCGAAAAGCAGCGCGTCGGGGCGGAACCCGGCCGCCGCGTGCCAGAAGTCGTCGAGCGCGCCCTGATAGGTCAGTCCGGCAAAATCATAGAGCGCGGTGCCGCACACCTTGACCGCGGCGCGGTGGAACAACGCCGACATGCCGACCGTGCTGTTGATCAGCACCACGCCCGCCGCATGATCCAGCAGGCGCGGCAAATGCAGGTCGTGAACGTAGAGTATCCGATCGCGCAACCCGAAGCGCGCCGCCAGCTCGCGTATCAGCGCCGAGTAGTCGTGATAGCCGCGATCGAGCGGGTGGTGCTTGACGACCAGCACGCTGTCGCCGGGCGCATGGGCCGCGAACGAGGCGACGACATCCTCGATGAATTTGGGCACCGATTCGTAGCGGGAATGCACGTGCACCTGGCTGTCGGTGCTCACCTGCAACGGCAGCAGGAAGTAGCGTCCCGACAGGGCCCCGGTCAGCCGCGCCTGAATGCCGCGCTCGGCGAACGCGTAGTAAAGCTTGCGCCAGGCGCTGCGGATCCAGGGCAGGCCCTCCAGCATCGACAACCGCCGGTGGTGCCGGTAGTGGCGGTAGAGCGGCCGCAGCAGCGTCGCGGCGGTAAAGTAAAGCATCGCCCACAGCGCCGTGATCCAGAATGCATTGCCCACCTGCGGCTCGGCGAACGACGGCGTCTCGGGCAGCCCGCGGTAGAACTCGGCGGAGCGCGGAATATTCGAATGGCCGTTCGCGCCATAGCGTTCGTAGGTGACGAAATTCGGGCGCACGTAACCTTCCTCGAACACGCCGACATAGACCCCGCAGTGCTGCGCGACCTCGATCGCGGCGCGATGGATCGGCCGGCAGTCGCCGAACAGCAGCACCGCGTCGATCTTATGGCGCTTGAGCAACTGCTCGAGGAACGCGGGCCATTGCTCGGGGCGGCCGGAAAAATTCACCGCGTGGCGCGGATAGAACAGCCGGTCGCCGCCGTTAAAATTCACCTTGTGGACTTCCTCGGCGCCCGCCGCGCGCAGCGCGCGCGCGAAGCGCAGGAAGAACGGGCCCACCGGGCCCTGCAGCAGCAGTACCCTGCCGGGAAATTGACGCCACTTGTGGGACATCGACATCAACATTTTTTGGTTTCCCGCACGACGTTCGCCGCGTCCTGTTGCGCCGAAGCCGCGGGCTTCGGGGTTGAAATCAAAGGGTGACGCCTCCGCGCCCGAAGCCGTCTTGCATTTACTTTGCGTTACTTTGCGTTACCTGCAATACGCTTCGCGCAGCTGCCTGCCGGATGTCGGCATTTTAGCCAATTTCCTCACGGAAAGAGTATTACCCAAACGGTCTAGGGGCGATACGCGGCGGCGGGCGCCTGACAGAACTTGACCTTCGCAGGGATTACGTAGCATTACGGAGCGCGCGGCGAGACGACGCGGCGCAACGACACACGGCGCGTTTAAATCGCATGGACACGAGGTGGACCAGCAGGTGATGCAACTCATTTCCAAAACGACACCGCCGAAAACGGGGTGCGCCGTCGCCGATTCCCGACCGCGTCGCATCGCGCTCGCCGCGGGTATCGCGCTCGCGCTACTGCTCGCCGGCGGTCCGTCGCGCGCCGCCGATGAACCGCGCGCGATGCTGAGCCTCTATGCGGGCCAAGGCGTCGACGCCAATCTCCCCGATATGCCGGGCAAATGGCTGCGCGGCGCGCTGCGCTACGACCCGAGCTATTTCGCCGCGATCGGCTGGCACGCCGCGACCGACCCCCCGTCGTGGCTCGCGGCCTTCGGCGATGCGCTGGGCGCATCGCAGGTCGCCACCGGCTGGGAAGTCATCGGCGTGAAGCACCACGGCCTGCAGGAAAACGGCGAGCTTGATCTCGCCTGGCTGATACGCGTCCCGCCCGCGGTCTGGGGCGCGCTGCGCATGCGTTTCGGTTTCGGCATCGGCGCCTCGTATGCGCTCGGCACGCCCCGCTACGAAGACGGCCCGCGCTTCGCCCCCGCGCGGCGCTACCGCCTGCAGCAGTACAACGCCTACGAACTCGACTGGAGTGTCGGCGACCATAGCGCGTGGAGCGTGGTGACGCGCATCCACCATCGCTCGGGAGTCTTCGGACTCGTCGCGCCGCCGCGCGTGGGGTCGAATTTCGTGACGCTGGGAGTGCGCTGGCAATATTGAGACGCGCTGCGCGCGCCGGCCGATGTGGGGATGCACGGCCGGCGAACCGTGGAACTTTGAGTTTCACCCTATAATTGAAGGCATACGATGGCATATCTTTTATGACGGAACATCGCCACCTGAAGCCATGACTGCAATGCGCTCCTCGCTCGATGTCACCTTGTCTGTGTGGAAAGCGCTATTCCTGCGCGAGGCAGTCACGCGACTTGCTGCCGGCCGTGGTGCATGGGTTTGGCTTTTGCTGGACCCGGTCGCGCAGATCGCCTTCCTGATGGTGATCTTCTCGGCGATCCGTGCGCGCGCCGGCGCGGGCGTCGACTTCACGGTCTTTCTCGCGATCGGCGTGCTCGGCTACCAGATGTTCAGGAGTCCGGCGGATCGCGCGATGGAGGCGATCGCCGCCAACGCCGCACTGTTTTCCTATCGACAAGTCAAGCCGATCGATGCCGTCATTTCGCGCTGCCTTCTCGAAGGACTGCTGCAGATCCTGGTGGCCGCCGTGCTCATGAGCGGTACCGCGCTACTCGGTCTGGAGGTGCTGCCGCGCGACCCGCTCCAGTTCGGCGCGGCCTACGCGCTGCTCTGGTGCTTCGGCACCGGCCTCGGCATGGCGCTCTCGGTCGGCAACGTGTTGGTTCCGGAAATCGGCAAGATCGCGCGGCTCGTATTCATGCCGCTTTATCTGGTGTCCGGGGTGATGTTTTCGCCCCACATCCTGCCTCCCGCGGCGCGGGACTGGCTGATGCTCAACCCGGTCATGCAGGGCATTGAAATGATGCGCGTGTCCTTCTTCTCCAGCTATCCGCCGCTGCCCTCGCTGGACCGCGGCTACCTCGCCGGATGCGCGCTGCTCGCGCTGTTCCTCGGGCTCGCGCTCCAGGTGCGCTATGCCCGGCGGCTGGTGACCCTGTGATCATCCTCGACGACGTCCACAAGCGCTACCGCACCGAACACGGCGCGGGCAAGTGGGTGTTGCGCGGCATCACGCTCGACATCCCCGCGCGCTGCAGCGTCGGCCTCATCGGACACAACGGCGCGGGAAAATCGACCCTGCTGCGCCTCATCGGCGGCATCGACCAGCCGACGCGCGGCAGGATCGAGCGGCGCTGCCGGACCTCCTGGCCGCTCGGCCTCGCGGGGGGATTGCAGGGTTCGCTATCGGGGCGGCAGAACGCCAAGTTCGTATGCCGCCTGCACGGCGACGACCGCGAAATCGTGGAGCGCGTCGCCTACATCGAGGATTTCGCCGAACTGGGCGAGGCCTTCGACGACCCGATCAAGACCTACTCCTCCGGCATGCAGGCGCGCCTCAAGTTCGCGCTTTCGCTCGCCTTCGAATTCGAGTGCTACCTCGTCGACGAGCTGACCGCGGTGGGCGACGCGACCTTCAGGGTCAAGTCGCGCGAAGCCTTCAAGGCCCTTGCCGGCAAGTCGATGCTGATCATGGTGTCGCATGAGGAAAGGACCTTGAAGGACTACTGCCAGTCGGGCGTCCTGTTGACCGGTGGGCAGGCCCAGTGGTTCGACAAGATCGACGACGCGCTTGCCGCCTACCGCGCCGCCGAAGCGCAGGCCCACGGACCGTGATGGACAGGATCATCGGGCATCTCGCAGGCTTCGCCTCCAGGGGCGCGGCGCTCTGGCGGCGGTTCGCCCGTCATCGCACGTTCAAGGCGGCGTGGATCGCGATCGCGCTCGCGATCCTCTACTGGGGCCCGATCGCCTCCGACCGCTACGTCTCCGAGGCGACCATCATCGTCGAGCGCACCGATTTTTCCGGCGGCTCGCAGATGGATTTCGCCTCGCTCCTGACCGGCGGCAAGGGCGGGCACGACCTGCTGCTGCTGCGCGAATACCTGCTCTCGGTCGACATGCTGCGTAAGCTCGACGCCCGCTTCCATCTTCGCGCGCACTTCAGCGACCCGCGGCGCGATCCGCTCTCGAGGATGTGGCCCGAGGGCACCTCGCAGGAGTGGTTCCACCGGTATTACCTGTCGCGCGTGGGC
>JAOUFA010000379.1 GCA_029858545.1 Betaproteobacteria bacterium | reverse complement strand
GCGCTCGATCCGGCGCAGACCCTCGGACTCGGTGTCGCGGTCGACGTGTATCACTGCTGGTGGGATCCGCGGCTCGAGACAGCGATCGAGCGCGCCGGGCGGCGCATCCTCGCGCACCACATCTGCGACTGGCTCGTGCCCACGCGCGATCTGCTCAACGACCGCGGCATGATGGGCGATGGCGTGATCGACCTGCCGCGCATCCGCTCGTGGGTCGAGCGCGCGGGCTACCGGGGTCCGATCGAGGTCGAGATCTTCTCGATTCTCGACTGGTGGCAAAAGGACCCGGACGAGGTGCTGCGCGTGTGCCGCGAGCGCTATCGCGATTGCGGCTGAAGCGCGCGGTACCGCGGAAATCGAACGCGGACACGCTTGCGCGTGCCTGACGCAGGTCTTCGAGGAGAATCACGATGAAGATGAGCCCGGATCACCGCGCGACGAACCGTGCGCTCGTCCTGGCAATCACGCTGTGCGTGCTCGCGTTGCCGGGGGACGCGGCGGCGCAAAACGCGCAATCTCCCTGGCTGGGGGAATGGGAGGTGCCCAAGCAGCAGGGTCACCGGTCGGTGACGATTTCCGAGGTGACCGCGACCGGTGTGCACGGGGACTACGACGAAGGCACGACGTTTACCGACCGCTTCGTCCTATTCAAAGCGCACTACAGCCCGAATCCCGCCGAAGGTTTCGACCCCATTGGCAGCCGTCGGGAGGTTTTCATCGGCTTTTTCGACAAGGCCGAAGTGTGGGTCGGGGACAAGTACTTCGACCCGGCCCTCTACGGTCCGCGCAAGATCGGCGTCCCCGTGCCGAAGGAGATTCTCGACTGGGCGAAGGGCGTGGACACCGGCGGCGCGCCGTGGCAGACGAAGCGGGTATTCCCTTGACGGCAGGCGGCGCGCGACGAGCCGCGCTCATTCGAGCTTCGCGTACTCGCCCTCGGCGTAGACCACCCGCCCGCCCACCATGGTGAGCAGCGAGTGCAGGCCACCGATCTCCTCCAGCGGCACGCTCAGATAATCCTTGTTCAGCACCGCCAGATCAGCGAGCTTGCCGACGCCGAGCGCGCCACGCCGGGCGTCGTCGTGCGCAAACCAGGCGCTGCCCGCGGTGTACATGCGCAGTGCCTCGATGCGGGTCGGTGTTTCTTCGGGACCGCGTAGCGCCACGCCGCCGGCCGATTTGCCGTCCAGCATCCACCTTAGCGCGACGAACGGGTTGTAATTGGCGACCCGGTGCGCGTCCGTTCCGGCGCCGACGATCACGCCCACCTTGAGTGCGGTGCGCAGGGGCGGCATGCGCTTGAGCGCCGCCTCGCCTTTCGCCTTCAGTTCACGTTCGCCGTCGAAATACATCGCGTCCTGCATGCTCCAGCCCACGCCGAGTGATTTCATGCGCACGAGCGTGGCTTCGGAGGCGTTGTTCAGGTGCGCGATCGACCAGCGCAATCCGGTCATCGGTACTTCGCGATTGACGCGCTCGAACACGTCCAGCAGGTGCCCTACCGAGGCGTCGTTGTGCCAGTGCTGGGTCAGCGTCATGCCCCGCTCGGCGGCCCATTTTGCCGCGAGGTAGAACTGCTCCTTGTCGGCGTCGCTGGGCTTGTCGTTGTTGTACATGCCGAAGGTGACGCGCTCGCCGATGCCGTTGAAGCGCAGCATGTCGTCACCGTAGCCCATCGGCAGCAGCTGCGTGAGTTCCTTGAATTCTTCGAGCTCCTTGCCGCGCTTCTGCGAGAAATAGCTGTAGACCACGCGCAGGCTGAGCTGCCGGTTGCGCCACACCTGGAACAGCGGCGCGTAGGCGTCCGGCGACATGTTGAAACCGCCTGGATCGCTCAAGCCGGTGAGTCCGACCCGGTTCAGTTCGCGGAAGAAGCGGCGCGTGCCTTCCACCTTCTGCGCGAAACTCGGCTGCGGAAGCTTGTCGAACAGCTGAACGATGCCACCGACCACCGCGCCGGTGGGATTGCCCGCCGCATCGCGCTCGAACTTGCCGCCGCCGGGCAGGTCCGACTCGGCATTGATATGGAGCGCCTTGTAGGCGAGCGGCGTCAGCATTGCCCAGCCGTACATCCACTGCACGTACACCGGATTGTCGGGCGCGGCGGCGATGAGTTCTGCCTGAGTGGGGCGGCGGCGCTCCGCAAACTGCTCGTCGGTCCAGCCTCCCGCGACGACCAGCCAGTCGCCGGGTTTCGCCGCGCCCGCGGCCTTGCGCAAGCGGCCTACCGCTTCGGCGACCGACGGCGCGCCGAACCAGTGCACCTCGGTGGCAAAGCTCAGTCCCGCGCGGATCGCGTGCATGTGCACATCGATCATTCCGGGAATGACCGTACGGCCGCGCAGATCGATGGCTCGGGTGGATTTGTCCGCGAGGCGGCGCAACTCGGCAGACTTGCCGAGCGCGACAATGCGTCCGTCGCGCACCGCGAGGGCCTGATGAACGCTGCCGCGCTCATCGGCGGTGACGATCTTGCCGTTATAGAGCACGGTGTCGGCGTGCTGTGCCTGGGCTGCCGCGGCGCAGAAGAAGACCAGCGCCGCGACGGTACGCGCAATTCCAATCATGCTTGGCTCCTGGGTCGATTTCGTGTTTGTTATCCCTGCGTCGTGCGCCCGATCGCAGGCCGAACGCATCGTGCAGGCGGGTTGCCCCGTATGCCAAGGTAGCATGGTCGCGCCGGCGCAGCAATGCAGGCTACCCGCCGCCGCGGCCGGCGTCGGCGCAGTGCGGTATTCGGGGATCCGTTCCGTGTCGGCGGCGCGCCCGTGTCCACGACGGACGGTGGCGGGCCAGGCCGGCACGACGGCGCTGATTGCATTGCGCGCGCGGCGCTGCATCGGTCGGCCGCCGAGAGGTCCGCACGAAATCCTTCGCCGGCGCAGCGGGCCCGGCTTGACACATGCCGCAAAAACCACGAAAGTGAACATGTTCATAAAGATGCCCTGAAGGGGAAATTTCGCCCATGACTGATCGCAAGAAGGCCCTCGTCACCGGCGCGGCCACCGGCATCGGGCGCAGCGCGGTGCTCGCGCTGGCGCGCGCGGGCTACGACGTGGCGATCAACTACGCGTCGAGCGAGGCGGCCGCGAAAGAGACCGCCGCCGAGGCGGCGAAGCTCGGCGCGAAGACGCTCCTTTTGCGCTGCGACGTGTCCGACGAAGCCGGCGTACGCGCGATGATGCAGACGATCGAAACCCAGTTCGGCCGGCTCGACGCGCTCGTCAACAACGCGGGCACCACCGCGACGTGGAAACCGCGCGATCTCGAAAGCCTGTCGCTCGAGGAATGGGACCGCGTCTTCTCGGTCAATGTGCGCGGCCTGTTCCAGGTGACGCGCGCGGCGCTGCCGCTGCTGCGCAAGGGCGCTGCGCCCAGCATCGTGAATACCGCGAGCATCGTCGGCTTGCGCCCGGGTCCGCAGCCCTTGCCCTATGCGGCGAGCAAGGCGGCGGTGGTGAACCTCACCAAGACGCTTGCCTGGAACCTCGCGCCGCAGATCCGCGTCAACGCGGTGGCACCGGGCTGGATGGAAGGCGACTGGATGAAGCGCATGCTGAAGGACAAGTACGAGGATCTGATGGGACGGCGCGCCAAACTCACGCCGCTCGGACGCTGCGTCACCGCGGACGATGTCGCCGAAAGCATGATGAGCCTGATCGAAGGCAACCGCTTCGTCACCGGAGAGATCGTGGTGATCGACGGCGGGTTTACCAGTTCGACCTGAGGGAGGCACGATGTTAGACGGAGTGGTGCCGTTT
>JAOUFA010000378.1 GCA_029858545.1 Betaproteobacteria bacterium | reverse complement strand
ACACCGCGAGCTTGTCGGCGCTCGAGGCGCAGGCGATGACGCGCAGGTCGAGAATCTTGCCGACTTCGATCGCGGCGATTCCCACGCCGCCGGCGGCACCGAGCACCAGCAGCGTCTCGCCGGGCCGGGTCGCGACGCGATGACGCAGCGCGTGATGCGAGGTGCCGTAGGTGAGCAGGAACGATGCCGCGGTGGCGTAGTCCATGTTCGTCGGCAGCGGGATCAGTCGTCGCGCCTCGATCAGGCATTCCTCGGCAAAGGCTCCCCAGGTGGTCAGTCCCAGCACGCGGTCACCGAGCCTGACGTGGGTCACCCCCGCGCCGACCGACTTCACCACCCCTGCCATTTCGGCGCCCGGCGAAAACGGCAGCGGCGGTTTCACCTGGTACTTGTTCTGGATGATCAGCACGTCGGGGAAATTGACGCTCGCCGCCCTCACCGAGACCACCGCTTCGCCGGCGGCCGGCTGCGGCGAGGCGACTTCCTCCACCGCGAGCGACTCGGGCGGACCGTATTGCCTGCAGAGCACTGCTTTCATCGTCGTATCCCGATCGTGAAGACGCGGCATGATACGCCGCTCGCGCCGCGGCGCCGATTTCCCGAAACGGGTCTCCCGGCGGGCGCGGATAATTGCTAGGCTAGCGGTCCACGAGATCCCGCGGCGCGACCTCACTCATTATGCCAACTCTCACCACCGACGACGGCGTGAATCTGTATTACGAGGAGGCGGGTTCCGGCACCGCGCTCGTGTTCGTGCACGAATTCGCCGGCGACCACCGCAGCTGGGAGCCGCAGCTGCGCCATTTCGCGCGCCGCTACCGCGCGATCGCGTACAACGCGCGCGGCTATCCCCCCTCGGACGTGCCCGGCGAGGTCGAGCGCTATTCGCAGGACCGCGCGCGGCTCGACATCCTCGCCGTGCTCGACGCGCTGGGCATCGGGCGCGCGCACATCGTCGGCTGCTCGATGGGGGCGTTCGCGACGCTGCACTTCGCGATGCGCCATGGCGATCGCGCGCTGTCGGCGACCATCGCGGGCGGCGGCTACGGCGCGCACCCGGCGCAATATGGCAAATTCCAGGAGGACGCGCGCGCGCTCGGTGCGCGCATCGTCAAGGAAGGCATGGCGCAGGTGGCGGCCACCTACGGCCATGGTCCGACGCGCGTGCAGTTCCAGAACAAGGATCCGCGCGGCTTTGCCGAAGCGAACGCCCAGTTCGCCGCGCACTCGGTGCTCGGCTCGGTCAACACCATGCTCGGCTACCAGGCACGCCGGCCCTCGCTCTACGAACTCACCGCCGCAATGCGCGCGATCGACATCCCGGTTCTGATCATGGCGGGTGACGAGGAAGAGCCTTGTCTGGAGGCCTGCCTGCTGATGAAGCGCTGCATCCCGCGCGCCGGGCTCGCGATCCTGCCGAAGAGCGGCCATGCGATCAACCTGGAGGAACCCGCGCTGTTCAACCGGTTGCTCGAGGATTTCCTGCACGCGGTGGAGGCCGGCCGCTGGACGCGGCGCGATCCGCGCAGCGCTCCGCCTTCGATCTACGGGGCCGGCGGAAAGCCCTGAGCCATGTTCACGCGCCACTATCCCCACTGGCCGCGGGGCGTGCCGAAGACGCTCGACGTGCCGCGCACCAGCATCTACTACAACCTCGAGGTGAGCGCGCGGCGCTATCCGGACAAGACGGCGATCGACTACTACGGCAGGCGCATCACGTATCGCGAATTTCAGAGCCAGGCCGAGGCGCTCGCGGGGTTCCTGCAAAAACGCTGCGGAATCGCGGCGGGCGACCGGGTGCTGCTGTACGCGCAGAACGGGCCGCATTTCATGATCGGCTACTACGCGATCCTGCGCGCCGACGCGGTGGTGGTGCCGGTGAACCCGATGAACCTCAGCGAGGAACTGAGTCACTATGTCGAGAACGCCGGCGCGCGCGTCATCGTCTCGACGCAGGAGTTGTGGGAGCGCATCGCGCCGCTGGTGGGGACGACGCTCATCGAGCACGCGCTGCTCGGCGCGCACGCCGAGTACGTCGATCCGCTCACCGACCTGCCGTTGCCGGAGTTCGTGCGCGCGGTCGCGGCGATTCCGATCTACGGCGGGGTCACGTCCTGGCGCGAGGCGATCGCCGCGGGCTTGGTGCCCGCCGAGCACCGCGCCGGGCCCGACGATCTGGCGGTGATGCCCTACACCTCGGGCACCACCGGCAAACCCAAGGGCTGCATGCACACCCATTCGACCGTGCTCGCCACCAGCAGCGCGTATTGCCAGTGGCGCGGCGCGACCAGCGGTTCGGTGATCCTCGCCGCGCTGCCGATGTTTCACGTCACCGGCATGCAGGGCGGCTTGAACATGCCGGTGCAGTCGGGCGCGACCTCGGTGGTGCTCTCGCGCTGGGACCGTGTCTGCGCGGCGATGCAGATCGAGCGCGCGCGCGTGACCGGCATCACCGGCATCACCACCATGATGGTCGATCTGCTCGCCTGGCCGGAACTGGATCGCTACGACCTGTCGTCGTTATGCACCTTGGGCGGCGGCGGCGCGGCGATGCCCGAGGCGCTCGCCAGGCGTCTCGCGGAGAAGATCGGCCTGGAATTCATCGAGGGTTACGGCTTGTCCGAGACCATGGCGCCCTCCCACATCAACCCGCCGCAGCGCCCCAAGCGCCAGTGCGCGGGGATTCCGATCTTCGACGTCGATTCGCGGGTGCTCGATCCGGATAGCCACCGGGAGTGCGGCCCGCGCGAAGTCGGCGAGATCGTGATGCGCGGCCCGCAGGTGTTCAAGGGCTACTGGAAACAGGAGCAGGCCACGCGCGATGCCTTCGTCGAGCACGACGGCCACATGTTCTTTCGCTCGGGCGACCTCGGGTACTACGACGAGGAGGGCTATTTCTTCGTCACCGATCGCTTGAAGCGCATGATCAACTGCTCGGGCTACAAGGTGTGGCCGGCCGAAGTCGAGGCGATGCTCTACGCGCATCCCGATATCCAGGAGGCCTGCGTGATCGGCTCGCGCGACGCGTACCGCGGCGAGACGGTGAAGGCGGTGATCGTGCTGAAGGCCGCCGCGCGCGATCGGGTGCGCGCCGAGGACATCATCGCCTGGGCGCAGGAGAAGATGGCGGCGTTCAAGGTGCCGCGGGCGGTGTCGTTTG
This sequence comes from Betaproteobacteria bacterium, assembly GCA_029858545.1. Lineage (GTDB taxonomy): Bacteria > Pseudomonadota > Gammaproteobacteria > Burkholderiales > SG8-39 > JAOUFA01. The sequence goes on along the minus strand of JAOUFA010000378.1, from coordinate 609 downwards.
TCGAGGAACTGCCGAAGACGGCGACGGGGAAGGTGTTCTGGAGGAGGTTGCAGGAGGAGGAGAATGCGAAGGGCGGGGCGGGTTCGTGAGGCGAGGTGAGGCCCTATGCCGGTGGATCTATGCGGACATATGGAGCGATATACCTTTGGATGATCGCGTATGCCGGTAGGCGGTTCTTGGGTTCGGCGATTGGACTTCACCACGTGTTGGGCCTCATGACCCCCAATCCCTACGCACCGCCAGTCGCTGCGGTCAGCGACCCGTGGGCGGCGCCAGGATTGTCCGCCCGAGTACAGGGGCTGCGCGGGTTGGCGATGATCGGGAATGTCCTTCTGATGCTTCTGCCTGTCTTCTACTTTCTCTCCGGTCGCCGCCCCGACCTGGCCGGCTCCTCGATTGCCGTTTATTGCCTGATACTTTCGGCTTGCAGCGCGGTAGCGCTGTTTTCGCGGGCAAAGGGGCGCGCGTGCTTTTTCGGCGCGATCGTTCTCAATGCGCTGGTGGTGTTGCTGCTCTTCTACTTGGCGGCGACCAGGAACATCGGTGGCAATTTCCTCGCAATGTTCCTGCTTACCGTACCGGCACCGCTCAATCTCGCCGCGGTCATGC
>JAOUFA010000377.1 GCA_029858545.1 Betaproteobacteria bacterium | reverse complement strand
GTTCTCGCGCGACGGCATCGCCGCCGAAGGCATCGCCAACACCGAGCAGATCGTGATTGCCGACGTCGATCTGGAGCTGCTGTTCGAAAACCGATTGAACGGAACGACCATCCCGCTCTACGACAAGCGCGTCGAAATCTACCAGGCGCCCGTTCAGGTCACCCGGACCGCACCCGATCGGCCCACCGTGGGGCCGCGCGGACTGATCACGCGCTAGCGGCCTCGCGGCACGCCTTGCCTCGGCGACCCGCGCCGTCGCGCCGACCTTCAGGCGCCGGGGATCGCGAGCGTGGCGCGGCGGCCGCCGCGGTGCGTCTCGGTACGCAATCGCGCGCTGCCCGGGTACAACACCGCCAGGCGCTGATGCAATTCGGCAAGCGCCTGCGCCCCGCAACCGTCGTCGCCGCCGCCGCCACTCGACTCGACCGCGAGTTCGACGCCCGCAGGCACGCTTCGCACGCGGATGCGCAGAATGCGCACCGAGCAGTCGGCGATCGTCCAGCGCACCAGCGGCAGCAGCAGCATTGCCGGCATGGGGGCCTCGCGCACACCTGGTTCAATGTCGAACGCGATCTCCAGTGGCAGCGCAAATCTGCGCCGTGCGACCGCGAGATAGGCCTCACAAAGCTCTTGTTCGCGCGCCACGGTTGAATTCGTCGACCCGTCCCCGGGCAGCGCGGCGCGCAGGAAACGGATCAATGCGTCGAGCGATGCCTGGCCCGCGTCGACCCCGTGCGCGTAGTCGCGATCGACATCGAGCAGGGCTGCGAAAAGGAAATCCGGGTCGACACGAGCCTGCGTGGTACGCAGCTCGCCGACATACAGGTCGTGCTGCGCGGCGAGCGCCGCGAGGCGCGCCGCATGCAAATCCCGCGCGGCGCGCCGGCTTCCCTCGATCGTCATGTACAGGGCGACGATGATGACCGACCAGCTCGCCGCGCCCGCGAAGTGCTTCGCGAGGCGCCGCATGCTGAATTCCGGATCGAGCTTGTCCGTGGACAGTCCCAGCGGGAGGACCAGCGCGCTGATCGAGAGCTCGATCAGCAACATGCCGGCCACCCCGGCGGCCAATACCGCGATCGCGAGCTGCACGCCTGGCAAGAACCGATTTCGCGACACCGCTTCAGCGGCCGCCGCGCCGAGAATCGCCCCGAACCCCACCGCGAGGCAGTACGAGAAGTCGGCGAGCAATGCGCCCGCATTCGCGTCCTCGCCTATGGCGAATCGCAACAGCGCGGCGATCGCGGGATAGGCCAGCGAGAAGACCACGACCGCTGCGATATAGCGCGCGGCAAACGCGCCCGGCATACCGCGCCTCGCGCCGGAGCGCGCCGCGTCGATCGCGGTCGCGGCAAGCACGCGGTTCACGGCAGCGCCGCGCGATGCGACCGGGGCAGGCGTATCGTGGCCACGACGCCTTGCGGCCGGTTCGCCTCCAGCTGGAACGTCGCCGCGGTTCCGTACAGGGCGGCCAGACGCGAGCGTACATTGGCGAGCCCGACACCGGATCCGGATGCGGCAATGAATCCCTGCCCGGTATCCGACACCGACAACACCAACGCATCGGCCTCCTGCGTCGCACAAACCCTGATCGATCCGCCCGAGGCGCTCGGCGCGACGCCGTGCTTGATCGCGTTTTCGACCAGTGTGGCGAGCATGAGCGGCGGAACCCTCTCGCCCATCAGCGCGGCGGGTATCTCGATCGACGTCTGCAGCCGCGCGCCCATGCGCATGCCCTGCACGCCGAGATACGACGCCACAAGTTCCACTTCATCGGCCAGCGTCGATTCTTCGTCCCTGATCTTGGGCAGCGCGGCACGCAGGTACCGGGTCAGCTGACCAAGCATCGCGCGGCCCGCCGCAGCATCGTTCTGGCACAACCGCCGCACGTTGGAGAGCGTGTTGAACAGGAAATGCGGCTCGATCTGCGCCTGCAGAAGGCGCGCGCGCGCCTCGATGCGCTGCTTCTCGAGCGCCTTTCGCTGCAACTCGGCTGCCTGCGCCGCTTCGCGCGCCGCATGCGTGCGCAGGAAGAACATGTACCCTGCGGTGAGCGCCGCGGCGGGCACGAACCAGGCGATCGATGCGTGAATCACGAACCTGGCGCCGTCGACTTCCGGGGTCGCCCCGACGACGTAACGCACCGCCGACCCGACCACGCAGCCGGCCAGCGCCGCCGCCACGGCGAGCCACGGCCTTTCCCCTCCCGCGGTCCCCATCGCGTTGAGGACGATCGCCGCCGAAAGCAGTACGACGAAACCGCTGATCATGAATACGGGGATGCGCACCAGCCAGCCGACCACCAGTCCCGCGAAACTTTCCGCCGCGGCGCCCGGACTCGCCGCGAACATCGCCTCGAGCGCCGCGAATGCGCAAAACGCGAAAACCAGCGCCACCGCGCTCCAGGACAGTCCGTTCAGCATGCGCGGTCTGCCGAACAAGGCGCCGACCGCACGAGCGCGAAGGGTTCCGTTCATCGCTTCGCGCGCCTACATCTGACGGAACCGATGCGCATAGGCTTCGCTCACGACCAGCATTTCGCTACGCTTCTTCAGACGCACCTGCGCATGGCCGCGCAGATCGCGCACCACGCCCGCTATCGCGTTCACGTTGACGATGGTCGAGCGGTGAATCTGCCAGAAGTCCGAGGGATCCAGTTCCTCGGACAGATCCTTGATGGGTTTGCGGATCAGCGACTCCGCATCCGCCGTGACGACCCGCGTGTACTTGTTGTCGGCCTGGAAATAGAAAACGTCTTCCACGGTGATGACGCGCACGGTTTGTCCGTGCGATGCGTTGATCCAGCGCAGATAGCTGCGTGTCGGCGCGGCAAGCTCGCGCAACAATCCGTCCATCGACGGCGCGGGGTGGCCGATGCGCTCCTTGAGACGGGCGACCGTGATCGCCAGACGCGCCGCGCTGACCGGCTTGAGAACAAAATCGGCCGCGCCGTGCTCGAATGCCGCCACCGCATGCTGGTCGTAGGCGGTCACGAACACCACGTGGCAGCGACCGCTCGCCTGGCGCGCCACTTCGAGACCGGTCAGGCCCGGCATCTGGATATCGAGAAACAGGATATCCGGCGTATCGGCCTGCAGCATATGCAATGCGGCAATGCCGTCGCCGGCCTGGGCAACGACCTGCAGCTCCGGCCAGAGCGATCCGAGCAGTTCCGCGAGTTCTTCACGCAGCAGCGGTTCGTCCTCGGCGATGATGGCGCGCGGTCTGGCCACGTGATCCCTCTTCCGCGGCGGCGGGGCAACTTCCCCGCCTGAGGACGCGGATGCGTCAATCATCGCATACAGGCGCCGCCCGTTCCAGTCGCTCCCTGTCATTGCCGGGCGGTTCAAATCGGTTTCGGCGACGGGCAAAGTTCCGAAGCGGCGTGCCGCTCGCGGTGAGCGGCCTTTGGCCGCGCGGCGGTGACTACGATGCGTACCGGCTGCGGCTGTGCGAGCCTCTGCCGCTCGTTTGCGCGGACCATCGCCAGGTTCACGGTGCCCAGCGCGGCGCCGTTCACGCACAGCGCGATACCGAATGAAAGCAGGCGGTAGGGACCGTTCATGACGAACCTCCGTATGCAGGGAGTTCGCAGCCTAGAGGACCTCCCGGCTCGGTTCAACGACGGAGCGACGAAACGCCCTTTCCGGCAACCCAATCGGCGCAAGGCCCGACGAAAGCGACGCGGCGTGCCGGGACCGGGCACCGGGATTTCCCTCGCGGTCTTCCCCCTGGGTGGATCGGCCCGGTAATGTGCGTCGCGCGTGGCGCGCGCGCGGGCGCGGCCCTAGAATG
>JAOUFA010000376.1 GCA_029858545.1 Betaproteobacteria bacterium | reverse complement strand
GGCGTGGTTCATTCACTTTTTGCAAGACATTGTTATCTTCTCTGCCTTCGTCATGGCAGCGGCTAACACTGCATTCGAGAGGGACGCGCCAAAAGCGGCGCGCCCCTCAATCTGAACGTTATGTATTATGAATCCGGAGCGGACTACCTCGATGTTACGGCCGTGATGGCCTGCAATCCTCGGCGTCGCGACGTCCGCGTAGTCAGGCGGCTCAAGTCCGTCAGCATGGGAATTGAGTGATGCTCACTGCCGAACAGGTTCTGGCAAAGATACGGCAAGCGCATGCCGAGCGGGCTACGCGCCTTAATCTCGGCTGGCAGGATATCGCCGAGTTGCCGTCGGAAATCGGCGAACTGGAGCACTTGCAGTCACTGAGCCTGCGCAACAACCGCTTGACGCGGCTGCCCGCCAGCATAGGACGGCTCCGCCATTTGCAATTGCTAGCGCTCGACAACAACAAGCTTACGGCGCTTCCAAACGAGTTCTGGCAACTCACGGCGCTCGCGTCTCTGGACGTTGTTGGCAATTGCATCACGGCACTGTCTGCGGAAATTGGGCGGCTCCGTTCACTACAGTCAATATTGCTCCATGGCAATGCGATCACCGCCCTGCCTGCGGAAATCGGGCTGCTGGACAAGGTTAATTACCTGTCGCTGGGGAATAACCGGCTATCCGAATTACCGCCGGAAATAGGCAACCTTGTGGCGGTGCAGGAGTTGTTCCTGCAAAACAACCAGCTGCTAGCGCTGCCTGATTCCCTCGGGCACATGGCGCGCTTGGAGCGGATCTATCTTCAGAATAACCTATTGACCAATTTGCCAGACAAAATCCGCGAGCTCCGCCACGTGCGGATATTGGACCTGCGCGCCAATCCAGGCCCGTTTCCCGCAGTCATTGGCAACCTAAAAAAACAAGGATCGGGGGTCTACGTTCCTCAGAATGTTCCAGACTTGCCTGAACACATCTTGGCGAGGGAGCCATGGGAAATCGACCTGTATCTCAGAAAAGAGAACAAATGCTAATGGCATACAAGCGTGCGGGCAGTTGCGGTTCCGAACTGGCTCGGGTTCATGCTGATCGCAGTATTGGACATAACTTGCTGCTTCACCCGACTCGCGCCTGCGGCGCTCGCAGGTGAGCGCAACGTTGGACGGCTGAAGATTGAAACCGTTGGGATTATTTTCCTGGCTCTGCGCCTCGGTAGGTGCAGGAGTGTGCGGGAAGTGGGGGTACGCCCAGTTTGGGTGGATCGGCCTTGCGGGTGGTGTGTTCATCGGGATCGCGGCCGGACTGACCGCACCCATCGCCGCTACCGCACTTGCATTCTTCGTCGGCATCTGGCCGCAACGAATGCAGCAACACCGGGACCTGCGCCAATTTTTCGGGCGCTATTGGGCGCGCAGTCGTGCCTCCGAATGGCAAACCTTGATGACAAGGCTATCTGTTGGGGGCACCGTGTCTGGAGAGGTGGTCGCCAGCTACTACTACGGCATATTTGTCGATACCGGGCACGGGTTCCCCGCGCGCCTCGCCGTGCTCAATTCTAAGAGTGGTATCGACGGTCCGCAGCCTGCCCTGGGTGACGTGGTGTCCGCAAGTGTAAGAGAATTCGATGCTTGGGAAAGGTTCATCGAGTTGACACAGGTTAGCCCAAAGAGTGATTCCGGGGGTCAGCCGCCCAACCACGGCATGCAGCCGCCGCCCGTAAGCGGGCGCGGCTGATGCCGGACGTTAAACGGCACCAAGTATGTCAGCGCGTCACCACGTCGAGTCGCTCAAGTTTCGGGACATCGTGACCCGCTGGGCCAAGGAAGAGCTTGCGTCCCAAGAAGGGACTGCGCGTGCGTTGGCGAAGGCTGTCATCCGCGATGGGCTCCGGCTCAACAGCACTGATCTGCGGTGGATAAAAATGAAAAGCGGCTAGACGGAGTCCGTCTAACCGCTTGATTACTTGGCGCGCCCGGAGCGATTCGAACGCCCGACCCCTTGGTTCGTAGCCAAGTACTCTATCCAACTGAGCTACGGGCGCGAAGCGGGGCGAATTATACCGAAGATTTCCGTAATTGTTGACGCCGGGGCGGGCGCGCCGATAATCCCGGCTCGGCGGCGGTTTTCACTCGAAACGAAAGGAACCAGGATGGAAGCTTTGGCATTGTGCGTGCACATTCGGATCAAGCCGGATCGCATCGACGAATTCATGGCCCGGGTGGGAGAAAACGGCCGCGCCGCGCGCGACACCGAGCCGGGTTGTCGCGGCTTCGACATCCTCGTCGATCCGAATGACCCGACGAAGGTCATGCTCTATGAAGTTTATGACAGCGAAGCGGCCTTCGAGCTGCACCAGCAAACGCCCCACTTCAGGAAGTATCTCGAGACCGCCCTGCCCTGCCTCGAATCGCGCGAACGGCAGTTCTTCCGCCGGGTAGCGCCCTGATGGAGCTCGCACTCGCGGCCCTGACACCGAGCGAGCGCTACAAACTGCTCACCGGCTTCGTAATCCCGCGCCCGATCGCCTGGATCTCGACGACCAGCGCGGGCGGCGTCAGCAACTGCGCGCCATTTTCCTTCTTCAACGTGGTGGCCGACGATCCGCCTCTATTGATTGTCGGCTTCGGCCCGGGCTCGGCCGGCGAACCCAAGCATTCGCTGAAGAATATCCGACGCACCGGAGAATTCGTGGTCAATCTGGTGGAAGAAGCGAATGCCAACGCGATGCACCGCTCGAGCGACGAGATTCCCGAGGACGAGAGCGAATTCGCATTGGCCGGGCTTACCGCCGCGCCATCGGTCCGGGTTTCGCACCCGCGTATCGCCGAGGCGTCGGTGAGCTTCGAGTGCAAGGTCTACCGCCGCATTGAGGTGCACCCGCTGCGCGAACTGATCCTCGGGGAAATCCTGCTCGTGCACGCGCGCGACGGCCTGATCGACGTACGCAGCAAGCGCGTGAACGAGGCACTGTACCGTCCGATCGGGCGGCTCTATGCGAATCGCTATTGCACGACGCGCCAGCGCTTCAATCTCCCCGGCGACCTGCCGGGCGAGGCCACCTGAGAGACGGCCCCCTGCTCAAGCGCGCAGGTTCACCAGCACGATCCCTGCGCCGACCATGAGTGCCGCCCCGGCGAAGAAGGGTGACAGCGGCTCGGCGAGCATCGTCACGCCGAACAACACGCCGAACATCGGCGCAAGAAACGAGAGCACCGCCAGGCGCGACGCGTAATATCGGGTCAGCAGCCAGAACCAGGCGAGAAAGCTGGCAAAAGCAACGACGATGCCCTGGTAGGCCAGCACGCCGAGCGCAAGCGGCGTGAGCCTCTGGATACCGGGTTCACCGATCGCGAGCGATACCCACGGCAGCACGAGCGCCGAAACGGCAAGCTGGTAGAACAGCGTCTTGGCCGCCTGGGCATTGGAGAGCCGCGTCGCGCGCACGACCACCGTGGTCGCCGCCCAGAGAAAGGCCGCCACCACGCCGAACAGGTCACCGAGCCAGGTGTCGGCGCGCGTCGCGAGAAACCCGTCGCCAAAAGCGACGCACAGCCCCGCGAAAGCGAGCGCGATCCCGGCCCACTGCCGTGCCCCGAGCCGCTCGCCGGGAACGAACCAGTGCAATCCCAGCGCCGTAAGCGGCGGGCAAAGGTAGACGAACACGATCATGCGCGAGGCCGAGGTATGCGCGAGGCCGGCGTAGATAAAGACGAACTCGGCGGCGAACAGCAGCCCCACGGCGACCCCCGGCCACAGCGTGCCGTCGCGCCCGAACAGCGCGATGCCGCGCAGCCGCGCCCAGACGAGCAGCAATCC
>JAOUFA010000375.1 GCA_029858545.1 Betaproteobacteria bacterium | reverse complement strand
ACCACCTCACTCACGGTGCCAAGCAGTTCGGCGACAGCGGATTCTGGGTACTGCATTTTGATTCGCTGATCACCGCGATCCTAATCGGCGTGCTCGGCGTCGGAATGCTTTGGTGGATCGTGCGCGGGGCCACCGCAGGTATACCCAACCGGCGCCAAGCCTTTGTCGAATGGCTGCTTTTCGAGTTCATCGACACGCAAGCCAAAGGCATCTTTCACCACGGCGACCGTAACCGGTTCGTCGCCCCCGCAGCACTTACCGTGTTTGTGTGGGTCCTGCTGATGAACTCGATGGACTTCCTGCCTGCGGACCTTGTGGCCTGGGTAACCACCAACGTCTTTCATCAAAACGAATTCAGGGTAGTTCCGACGGCGGATGTGAACACCACGTTCGCGCTTGCTATCTCGGTCTGGCTGTTGATGATCTATTTCTCAGTCGCCGCCAAAGGCGCTGTCGGTTGGGCGCATGAACTGCTTTGCACCCCATTCGGCAAATGGATGTTCGTTTTCAACCTTTTGTTCAACGCGATCGAATATCTCTCCAAACCTCTGTCGCATTCGTTGCGTCTCTACGGAAACATGTATGCAGGGGAGATAATCTTTCTGCTCCTGTGGAGCTGGGCAGCGACCGGCGCGGTGGGCGCCATCTTCGGTTCCGTGCTTGCAGTCGCATGGGCGATCTTCCACATCCTGATCGTCGGTCTGCAAGCCTACATATTCATGATGCTCACCATCGTCTATCTTGCGATGGCGCACGAGCACCACTAATTCGCCTGTCATCGGCAATTTTTCGACCTGAAAGGAAATTACCATGGATAAACTCCAACTCATCGCGATGGTGCAGGCCTATACCGGAGTCGGTGTCGGCCTCATGATCGGTCTCGGAGCGCTGGGCGCCTGCGTTGGCGTTGGTATCATGTGCAGTCGCTTCCTCGAAGCCGCCGCGCGCCAGCCCGAGCTCACCAATTCGCTGCAGGCCAAGGTGTTCCTGTTACTTGGTCTCATCGATGCATCGTTCATTATCGGCGTTGGACTTGCTCTCTGGTTCGCTACCGGGAACCCCCTTCTCGCGCAACTTCGCTGAACAGTACACAGGCTTCCTATCCCGTTTAGTAGGGCCCAGGCATGAACATAAACCTTACGCTGTTCGCACAGGCGATCGTCTTTTTCGTCTTCATCTGGTTTACGGTGAAGTTCGTCTGGCCGCCGATGCTGAATCTAATTGAAACCCGCCAAAAACAGATCGCTGATGGCCTCGCCGCCGGCGAACAGGGCAGGAAATTCCTGGAAGTCTCGACGCGCCAGGCCGATGATTCCCTCGCCCAGGCTCGAATGCGCGCCGCCGAGATCCTCGCCCAGGCCGAAAGACGGGGAGCGCAGTTGATCGAGGAAGCAAAACTCGCGGCGCGCGGCGAGGGCGAGCGCGAAAAGACCGCGGCGAAGGCGGAAATCGAACAGCAGTACGCGCGCGCGCGCGAACAACTACGGGAACAGGTCGCGATTCTGGCGGTGGCGGGGGCAGAAAAGATCCTGCGTCGTGAAGTCGACAGCAAAGCGCACGCGGAACTGCTCGATGCCGTTAAGCGTCAGCTCTGAGCACCATGGCTGAATCGACCACCATTGCGCGCCCTTACGCGGAAGCCGTATTCAAACTGGCCGACGGCGCACGCAAATTGGACGACTGGTCGGCAATGCTCGGCGCGCTTGCTGAGGTCGCAGAAAACGATCGCGTTCGCGTTGCCACTGCCGATCCGAGCCAGTCCGCCGGCAAGGCAGCAGATCTGTATGTTTCTATCCTAGCCGGAAAACTCACCCCGGAATGCGAGAATTTCCTGCGTGTACTGGCGGAAAATCATCGTCTCGCCCTGCTCCCCGAAATTCGCGCACAGTTTGAAGCTCTCAAGGACGAGCGCGAGGGGAAGGTAGATGTACACATTCAGACGGCCTTCGCGCTGGAGGCTGCGCAACTTTCCGACCTCGTCACGCATCTCGAAAAGAGCACCCGACGCAAAATCAAAACGCACATTAGCGTCGACAAAGAGCTAATCGGCGGCGTGCGGGTCACTATCGGCGACAAAGTCATTGACGCTTCGGCGCGCGCGCAACTCGCCGCGCTCGAAAGCGCACTTAAAGCTTAAGCAATCCCGGGAGTCGTCATGCAACTGAACCCCTCCGAAATATCGGAACTGATCAAGACTCGTATCCAGAATCTCGACGCCGGTGCGCAGATGCGCACGCAGGGCACGGTCGTCTCCGTGACCGATGGTATCTGCCGCATCCACGGATTGTCCGATGTGATGCAGGGTGAAATGCTCGAGTTTCCCCAGAACACCTTTGGTCTAGCCCTGAACCTGGAGCGTGACTCGGTGGGCGCAGTGATACTCGGCCAGTACGAACACATCACCGAAGGCGATATCGTTAAATGCACCGGCAGGATCCTCTCGGTTCCGGTTGGCAAGGAACTCCTGGGTCGCGTGGTCAACTCCCTCGGCCAGCCGATCGACGGCAAGGGACCGATCAACGCGAAAGAATCTGACGTTATCGAAAAGGTTGCACCGGGCGTAATCTGGCGCAAATCCGTTTCGCAACCGGTGCAGACGGGTCTTAAGTCAATCGACGCGATGGTTCCGGTCGGCCGAGGCCAGCGCGAGCTTATCATCGGAGATCGTCAGACCGGCAAGACCGCGGTGGCGATCGACACGATCATCAATCAGAAAGGCAAAGAGCTATTCTGCGTCTATGTCGCGATTGGTCAGAAGGCCTCGACCATTGCCAACGTGGTTCGCAAGCTCGAAGAGCACGGTGCCATGGCCTATACCATCGTCGTGGCGGCGACCGCCTCGGAGTCGGCTGCCATGCAGTACATCGCACCCTACTCGGGCTGCACCATGGGCGAGTATTTCCGCGACCGCGGCCAGGACGCCCTCATCATCTATGATGATCTGACCAAACAGGCTTGGGCGTATCGTCAGATCTCGCTACTGCTGCGTCGTCCGCCTGGACGCGAAGCCTACCCGGGCGACGTTTTCTATCTCCACTCGAGGCTGCTCGAACGCGCGGCGCGTGTCAATGAAGAATACGTGGAGCGTTTCACCAAGGGTGCCGTGAAAGGCAAGACCGGATCGCTCACCGCGCTGCCGATCATCGAGACGCAAGCGGGCGACGTGACAGCCTTCGTTCCAACTAACGTAATTTCGATTACCGACGGTCAGATCTTCCTGGAAACCGACCTGTTCAACGCCGGCATCCGACCCGCGATCAATGCGGGCGTGTCCGTGTCTCGCGTAGGTGGCTCGGCGCAGACCAAGATCATGAAACGCAAAGACACCGGCGGCGGTGTGCGCCTTGCTCTCGCGCAGTTTCGAGAACTGGCTGCTTTTGCGCAATTTGCTTCGGACCTTGATGAAGCCACCCGCAAACAGCTCGAGCGCGGTCGCATGGTGACCGAATTGATGAAACAGCCCCAGTATCAACCGCAGCAGGTCTGGGAAATGGCGTTAACGCTCTTCGCCGTGAACAGCGGCTACTTCGAAGATATTGAAGTGAAGAAGGCCCTTGGAGCAGAGAAGTCGATGCGCGACTACATCAAGGGTAAGTACTCGGACCTGGTAAAGCGCATGGAGGACAAGAAGGATCTTCCGGGGGATGACGAGAAGGCGCTGAAAAGCGCGATCGAGGACTGGAAGAAGAACGGTTCGTACTGAGTTCGAGACGCCATGCCCGGGACAAAAGAAATCAGGGTGAAGATCCGGAGTGTGCAAAACACCCGGAAGATCACCAAGGCGATGGAGATGGTCGCCGCCTCGAAGATGCGCAAGGCGCAGGAGCGCATGCGTATGGCC
>JAOUFA010000031.1 GCA_029858545.1 Betaproteobacteria bacterium | reverse complement strand
GGGGCCGGGAGGCATCACTTCGTTCGGCCACGCCGCCTACTTCGGCCTCGGCAGCTACGGCGCGGGACTGCTGGTGCTCAAGGCGGGCCTGCCGATGGAACTTGCGTTCGTGCTCGCGCCCTGCGCTGCCGCACTGGCCGCCTTCGCCTTCGGTTCGATCGGCCTGCGACGCTCAGGCGTCTATCTCGCAATGCTGACCCTCGCATTCGCGCAAATCGTCTGGTCGATCGCGTTTCAATGGGACAGCTTCACCGGCGGCTCGAACGGCCTGATCGGCATCTGGCCCGCGCGCTGGCTCGCGAGCAAAACCGCCTGGTACCTTCTGACGCTGGCTTGGTGCGCGATCGGGGTGGCCCTGTTGTGGCGCATGATCTTCTCGCCCTTCGGTTTCGCGCTGCGCGCGGGACGCGACTCGCCGCTGCGCGCCGACGCGATCGGCATCGACGTGCGGCGCAAGCAGCAGACGGCCTTCGTCGCCGCGGGTTTCATCGCCGGGCTCGCCGGTGCGCTGTACGTGTTCTCGAAGGGCTCCACTTCGCCCGAGACGCTGGCGATTCCGCGCTCGGTCGATGCGCTGGTGATGGTGCTGCTCGGCGGGGTGCAGACTTTGAGCGGCCCGCTATGGGGCGCGGCGATCTTCACCTTCCTGCAGGATAGTTTCGCGCGCTCGTTCGACTACTGGCGTGCGCTGCTGGGTGCGATCATTCTGGTCCTCGTGCTCGCCTTCCCGCAGGGGCTGGCGGGATTTCTGCTCCAAAGACTGCGCAGCAGGCGCCGCGCATGAGTGCAACCGCCATCCTGCGCGTCGCCGGCCTGTCCAAGTCCTGGGGCAGGCTGCGCGCGGTGTCGCGGGTCGGCTTCGAACTCGCTGCCGGAGAGATGCTCGCGATGATCGGCCCCAATGGCGCGGGCAAGACCACCTGCTTCAACATGCTGAACGGCCAGATCGCGCCCGACGCCGGCCGCATCGAATTCGCCGGTCACAGCCTCGCCGGGCGCGCGCCGCGCGAAATCTGGCGCTTGGGCGTGGGCCGGACCTTTCAAATCGCCGCGACCTTCGCTTCGATGACGCTGCGCGAGAACGTGCAGACGGCACTCCTCTCGCGTGAGCGCAGCCTGTGGCAGTTCGTTTCGCTTGCTGCCCGCCGCCACCTCGCCGAGGCCGATGCGCTGCTCGCCCAGGTGGGTCTGCTCGACCAGGCCGAGCGCCCCGCCGCGCTGCTTGCCTACGGCGACCTGAAGCGACTTGAACTCGCGCTCGCACTCGCCGGCCGGCCGCGACTGCTGCTGATGGACGAGCCGACGGCCGGCATGGCGGCGAAGGAGCGCGATGCGTTGATGCGGCGCGTCACCGATCTCGCGCGCGAGTCGGGCATCGCGGTGCTCTTCACCGAGCACGACATGGACGTGGTGTTCGGCTACGCCGACCGCGTGCTGGTGATGCACGAGGGAGAGCTGATCGCCACGGGCAGGCCCGCCGAGGTGCGCGCCGACGCGCGCGTCCGCGAGGTCTATCTCGGAAGCGGCACCGATGCTTGAGTTGCGCGGACTGAACGCCGCCTACGGCCAGGCACAGGTACTCTTCGGCGTCGACCTCGATTTGCGCGCGAGCGAAGTCGTCGTGCTGCTCGGGCGCAACGGCGCGGGCAAGTCGACCACCCTGAAGGCGATCATCGGCTTGCTGCCCCCGCTTTCGGGCGAAATCCGCTTCGACGGCGAGCGCATCGACCACCTGCCCACGTTCGAAATCGCGCGCCGCGGTCTGGCCTATGTGCCCGAAGACCGGCGCATCTTCATGGACCTCACGGTGCGGGAAAACCTCGAAGTCGGCCGCCAGCCGCCGCGCGCCGACGCGGCGCGCTGGAGTCTTGAAAGACAGTTCGAACTCTTTCCCGCTCTCGCGCGCCTCGCCACGCGCCGCGCGGCACACCTGTCGGGCGGCGAACAGCAGATGCTCAGCATCGCGCGCAGCCTGATGGGCAATCCGCGCGCATTGTTGCTCGACGAACCCTCCGAGGGCCTCGCACCGGTCATCGTCGAACAACTCGCCAGAACGCTTCTCAACCTTAAGCGCGAAGGACTCGCGGTACTGCTGTCCGAACAGAACCTTGGTTTCGCGCGCCGCGTGGCCGACCGGGCCTGTATCATCGAGCGTGGTTCGGTGCGCTACGCGGGAAGCATGGCCGAGCTCGACGCCGACCCCGCGCTGCGTGACCAGTATCTCTCGGCCTGATACGCATGATGCAACCGCCGCCACTGCTGGAACGCTACGCATGGCTCTCGATCGCCGCGGCGCTCGCGACCATCGCGCTCAAGTCCTGGGCCTGGTGGCTCACCGGCTCGGTCGGCCTGCTCTCTGATGCGATGGAATCGGTGGTCAACCTCGCCGCGGGCGGTCTTGCGCTGTGGATGCTGCGCCTGTCGGTCAAACCGCCCGACGTGCAACATCCTTTCGGACACAGCAAGGCCGAATACCTCGCTGCGGGGATCGAAGGCGCGCTGATTGCGCTTGCCTCCGCGGCGATCATCCTCAGCGCCGCACCGCGCCTGTTCGCGCCGCGCGCGCTCGACACGCCAGGCCTGGGCCTCGCGATCAGCGCCATCGCGACGGTAATCAACCTAGCGGTCGCGATACTCCTCATCCGCGCCGGCAAGGCCCACCACAGCATCACCCTGGAGGCCGACGGCCGGCACCTGCTCACCGATGTCTGGACTTCGCTCGGCGTAATCGCCGGCGTCGCGCTCGTCGCCCTGAGCGGCTGGCTGATCCTCGATCCGATTGTCGCGCTCGTCGTCGCGATGCAGATTCTCTGGACCGGCGCCTCGCTCATCCGGCGCTCGATCGCGGGACTGCTCGATGCCGCGATACCCGACGAAGAGCGCGCCGACATCGAACGCATTTGCGCCGAATATACGCGCCGTTACGGCATCGCGTTCCACGCCGTGCGTACGCGCCACGCGGGGCGCCGGCGCTTCATCTCGTTTCATCTGCTCGTACCCAATACCTGGACCGTCGAGCAGGCGCACCAGCTCTCCGAGGAAATCGAATCACGCATCCGCTCGCTCGTTCCCAACGCGAGCCTGTTCAGCCACATCGAGCCGATCTCGCATCCGAGTTCTTATGATGATGTGGGGTTGGATCGATAGAGTCCTGCGTGACCCGTAGCAAGCGGACTTCCTACCGAATGATTGGCGCGGCAAGAGTTGTTTGGAATAGTTGTTCCAATCGCCGCACTGCATTCCGCCAAGGCCCGCTTCCAATACCTTGCCGCTGACCGGCCCCCCCCGAGAGGCCCAAGCAGGCCGATGCCTGAACCCATGACGCGCGTGTCGCAACGACCAGGAACGCTCTCATCGCCTCTGCACCGCTCGCCCGGGTTCTACCTAGCCTCAAGCCGCCCCGCCACCGCCTCGGCAAACGCTCGCGTCCCGAGCATCCCGCCCAGATCCGCGGTGCGCGTCGCCGGGTTTTTGAGCGTTGCATCGACCGCTGTCTCGATCGCCTGCCCCGCCTCGGACAGGTCCCGGCGACCGTGCCGCGCTCCCAGCCACTCGAGCAGCATCGCGGCCGACAGGATGAGCGAAACCGGATTGGCCTTGTTCTGCCCGGCGATGTCGGGTGCCGAGCCGTGCTGGGCCTGCGCGACGCAGTGTTCGTCACCCGCGTTGATCGAGCCGGCGAGTCCCAGGCCGCCGGAGAGTTCCGAGGCTTCGTCCGACAGGATGTCGCCGTACATGTTCTCGGTGACGATGATGTCGTACCTGTCGGGCTGGCGCACGAGCAGCGCGGCCATTGCGTCGACGAGCACCTCCTCGACGCGGACCTCGGCAAATTCGCGTGCGACCTTGCGCACTTCGCGCAGGAACAGTCCGTCGGAAATCTTGAAGATATTGGCCTTGTGCACCGCGGTGACCCGTTTCGTGCGCGTCATCGCCGCCTCGAACGCGCGCCGCGCGATGCGTTCGCAGCACTTCGCCGTCACGCGGCGCACCGCGAGCGCCATGTCCTCGGTCGGCATGAATTCGCCGAGTCCCAGGTGCATGTTGCGGTCGGCGTAGAAGCCCTCGGTGTTCTCCCGGTAAATCACGAGGTCGATCGCCTTGCCGGTGAGACCCACGCCGAGACGCGACTTCGCCGGCCGGACGTTCGCGTACAGATCGAACGCGATGCGCATCGCGCCCGAAGCGTTGATGCCGCCCTGCTCGCGCGGCGGATAGTCGATGGTCGAGAGCGGCCCGAGGATCACGCCCGGCAGCGCGCGCGCGGCCTCCATCACGCGCGCGGGTAGCGTCGTGCCCTCCTTCCTCAGCGCCTGGAGGCCGACCTCGTCGCGCTGCCATGCGAGCCCGAGCTTGTAGCGCGCGTTCGCGCGATCGAGCACGACGAGCGCCGCGGCGGTGATTTCCGGGCCGATGCCGTCGCCCGGCAGTACGAGGATTTTCATCGGCAATTTCTTATTGGGCGGGAATCTTCGCGTCCTTGATCAGCTGCGCATAGAGTTTCAGATCGCTGCGGATCAGCGCGGTGAAGTCCTCGGCGCTGCCGGTGACGATTTCGTTGCCGCCCTTGGTGACGAGCCGCTCCTGCATCTCGGACGAGTGCAGCGCCTTGACGATTTCGGCGTTGAGGCGGTCGATGATGGCCTTGGGCGTGCCGGCCGGTGCAAGCACCCCCTGCCATTGCGAGATGTCGAAACCCGTGACGCCCGCCTGCTCCATCGTCGGAACTTCGGGTAGCGCCGAGGCGCGCTTGCGGCTCGACACCGCGAAGGCGCGCAGCTTGCCGGCGCGGATCTGCGGCACGGAGGTAATGACGGTGTCGAACATGAACGAGATCTGTCCCCCGAGCAGGTCGGCGAGCGCCGCGGCACTGCCCTTGTACGGCACGTGGGTGAGCGTGGTGTGGGTCGCGAGCGCGAGCAGTTCGCCCGAAAGATGGTTGCCGCCACCGATCCCGGTCGATCCGTACGACAGCGCGCCGGGCTTCGCGCGCGCCGCGCGCACGAGATCGTCGAGGCTATGGATCGGCGAGCTGGCGAGGGTCACGAGCACGTACTGATAGACCGTGCCCTGGGCCACCGGTGCGAAGTCGCGCAGCGGAACATACGGGACTTTCGCGTACAGCACCGGATTGACGACGATCGGTCCGCTCGCGGTGACCAGCAGCGTGTAGCCGTCGGGTGCGCTTTTCGCGACGAAGTCGGCGCCAATCCCGCCGTTGGCTCCCGGCTTGTTCTCCACCAGGAACGACTGTTTGAACGTTTCCGAGAGCTTATGCGCCAGCGAGCGCCCGAATATGTCGGCGGCGCCGCCCGGGCTGTACGGCACGATGACCCGCACCGGTTTGGACGGATAGCTCTCCTGCGCGAATGCGGAGCCGGCCAGGAGCGCGCATAGGGCGAGCGCGGCGGCGGTGAATCGGGTTTTCATCGTAGATTCTCCTTGGGGTTGCAATGGGACTCAAACAGATGCCACGAGACCGAATTCGCCGGCGACCTTGGCGAGGGCTGCACGCGTGGCAACCGAAAGCGCAATGCCCTTTTCGCGGCGCTCGGCGCTGCGTCGTGCTTCGGGCTCTCCGGGATACATCACTGCGTCGAAACCCGCGGCGGGCGGTAGCGCCTTGACGCGATCGATCAACTGCGTCATGCGCGCCGCGAATTCTGCGGCCGGCATGAACGCATCGACGCGCATCGCCATGAAGAAATGACCGACTTCCTGCGGTGCGCTGAAGTCGGTGTTCATGTCGCGTATCTCGCCGCCGAAAGCGGCCCCGGCGAGCACGCCGCCGAGAATATCGGCGAGCATCGACAATGCCGAACCCTTCGGACCGGCAAACGGCAGCATCACGCCTTCGAGCGCCCGTGCGGCATCGGTCGTCGGATGGCCGTCGCGGTCGAGCGCCCAGCCCTCGGGGATCGAGCGCGCCTCGCGCGCCGCGAGCCGAATGTGGCCACGCGCAGCGACGCTCGTCGCCAGATCCATCACCCAGGGTGCGCGCGCGCCGGCGGGCACCGCGACCGCGAACGGATTGGTGCCAAAGAGCGGTGCCTTGCTGCCGAAAGGAGCGAGGCTCTTCGACGCCGGGCTGATGCAGATCCCGATGCAGCCTTCGGACACCGCCTTGCGCGCCCAATAGCCAGCGGTGCCGAAATGATTGCTGCGGCGCGCCACCACCACGCCGATGCCAAGGATTCGCGCACGCTCGAGCGCCTCGCGCATCGCGCGCTCGGCGACCAGCGCGCCCATCGCATTGTCGCCGTCGAGGCTCGCTGCGAACGGCATGCGCGACTCCACGCTCATGCGCGGCGCCGCGTTGACCAGTTTCTTGCGCAGACGTTCGACGTAGGAAGGAACGCGCGCCACGCCGTGGGTATCGACCCCCGCCAGATCGGCCCAAACCAGACTGTCTGCGACAATGTCAGCCGCCGCCGCCTCGAGGCCCGCGTGGCGAAAGACCTCCGCGACAAAGGCGCGCAGCCGTTCGGCATCGACCTGCGCACCGGTTGGCGCCACGGCGGCTTCACCCATCATTATTGTGCTTCTACGTGGAAAGGCCGGCATTATGCAAACCTTCACCCGAATTCACAACCCGCCTTCGCAAGCGCTGCCTGCCAACGCGACCGATTGTCATATGCACGTCTTCGGTCCGTTTGACCGCTTTCCCCTCGCAGCGGAACGTTCGTACACCGTTCCCGAGGCACCGCTCGATGCGCACGAGCGCATGAAATGCCAGGTCGGTCTGGAACGCACGGTGTTCGTGCAGGCGAGCGGCCATGGGCTCGACAACCGAGCGCTGCTCGCCGCGCTCGCGCAGCTGGGTTCGCGCGCTCGCGCGGTCGCCGTCGTCGCACCCGATGCGTCGCGCGCGGAACTGGAACGACTGCACGCGGCCGGAGTGCGCGGCGCGCGGCTCAACCTGTATTCACTCGCCGGGCGCTATGCCGATGATCCCGCACAACTCGTGGCGCAATTCGCCAAGACCCTTGCGCCACTCGCCTGGCACCTGCAACTGCTGATCGATGCGCCGACGATGGTGGCGCTCGAGCCGGTACTCGCGCGCTCGCCGATCGATATCGTCATCGATCACATGGGCCTGCCCGACGCACGCGACGGAATCGAGCAGTCCGGATTCCAGGTGATGCGGCGCTTGCTGCGCGGCGGACGCGCATGGGCCAAGCTGGCCGGAGCCGACCGCATCACGCGCCATACCGGCCGGCTTCGCGACGCCATTCCGTTCATGCAGGCCCTGGCCGATGCGGCACTCGACCGGCTGGTATGGGGATCGGACTGGCCGAACATCGGTTTTCATTCGAGCCAGCAGGTCGCCGACGATCACCTGCTCGCTCATCGGGAGCTCGATGCGGGGGAACTGCTGGAACTGCTCATCGAGGCCTTGCCGGATGCGCGGCACAGGGAAATCGTCCTCGCGCGCAATCCGGCGACGCTCTACGGCTTCGGCTGAAGCCCGGCACGCCCCGGATTCGCCTTACTGCGCCTTCTCCGCCGCCTGCGCGCTTTGCTGCACCTGTTCCATCGAGGCGTTGATCTTCTTCTGTGCCTGCTCCATGGTTTTCTTGCCCTGCTCGATTTCCTGCTTCTTCATCGCGGCCGCGCTCGCCGCGGCGCCCATCGATTCGACGCCGCAGCCGGACAGGGCCAGGGCCGCAGCGAGTACGAGTAGATTTCTCATGGGGTTGCTCCGATTGGATTGCCTGCGAGCACTATAGGCGCGCTGGACGATCGTCGCCGCGCATTCGGTCACGGAGAAGCGCCCTTCGCAGGGCGAACACGATCTAGCCCCTGCCCGCCAGCTCGCGCAGCAGTACCACTGCCTGATGGATCCGTTCGACCGCGGTCACCTCGATGCCGGGAAACCTGCCCTTGGGCAAATTGGCCTTCGGTACGATGGCGCGCTCGAAACCGAGTTTCGCCGCCTCCTTCAAACGCTCCTGTCCGCGCGGTGCGGGGCGCACTTCTCCCGCGAGGCCGATTTCGCCGAATACCACCACCTTGGACGGAATCGGCCGATCGGCGAGCGACGAAACCACGGCGAGTGACACCGCGAGATCCGCCGCCGGTTCGCCGATGCGCACCCCGCCCACCGCGTTGACGAATACGTCCTGGTCCATGGTCGCGATCCCCGCGTGCCGGTGCAGCACTGCGAGCAGCATCGCGAGTCGGTTCTGCTCCAGACCCACCGACAGGCGCCGCGGATTGGGCGCGTGCGCAGTATCGACGAGCGCCTGGATCTCCACCAGCAGCGGACGCGTGCCCTCGAGTGTGGCGAGCACGCAGGAGCCCGCCACGTCCTTTCCATGATGCGAAAGAAACAGCGCGGAGGGATTGTTCACCGCGCGCAGGCCCTTCTCGGTCATCGCGAACACGCCCAGTTCGTTCACCGCGCCGAAGCGGTTCTTGATCGCGCGGATGAGGCGAAAGCTCGAGTGCGGATCACCTTCGAAGTAGAGTACGGTATCGACGATGTGCTCGAGCACCCGCGGACCTGCGATTGCACCTTCCTTGGTGACGTGGCCGATCACCAGCACCGTGGTACCGCTGCGCTTCGCGTAACGCGTGAGCTGCGCGGCGCACTCGCGCACCTGTGCCACCGACCCGGGTGCCGACTGCATCTGTTCCGAATACAGGGTTTGAATCGAGTCGATCACCACGATCTGCGGCTTCAGCGCTTCGAGCGCGGCGATGATGCGCTCCAGCTGGATCTCGGCGAGCAACTGCACGCGATCCGCGTCGAGCGCGAGCCGCTTGGCGCGCATCGCCACCTGCTCGCAGGACTCCTCGCCCGTCACATAGAGCACGCCCGCATCGCCGCCGGCCTGTACGCCGAGCGCGGCGAGTGCCTGCAGCAGCAACGTCGATTTTCCGATCCCGGGATCGCCGCCGATCAACGCGACCTGTCCCGCGACCAGTCCCCCACCCAACACCCGGTCGAGTTCATCGATGCCGGTCGGAATGCGCGCAAGGTCCCGGGCTTCGATCCTACCGAGCGTCACCGGCAGGTTGGCGGGCGCGAGGCCCGCATAGCGATGTGCTGAGGGCCGCTCGGCGAGGGTTTCGTTCAGCGTACCCACCGCAGCACACGATGGACAGGCGCCGAACCATTGGATCGCGCTCGCGCCGCATTCGGAACAGACGTAGGCGGATTTGGCGCGTGCCACGATCAGGCGACTTCCAACACCGGCACGCGCGGGGCGAGTGCGCACAGCAGCTCATAGCTCACCGTACCGGCGGCCGCGGCAACGAGATCCGCCGAAAGTCCCTCGCCCCACAACGTCACCGGCATGCCGACGCCCGCGCCGGGGATGCCGGTGAGATCGACGCACAGCATATCCATCGACACGCGCCCGACGATGCAACTGTCGAAGCCGTTCACGAGCACCGGAGTTCCCGAGGGAGCGTGGCGCGGATAACCGTCGGCGTAGCCGCAGGCGACGATCCCCAGGGTCATCTCGCGCTCGACCTTGTAGGCAAAGCCGTAGCCGACGCGCTCGCCAGGCAGCACCTGCTGTACGGCGATGATCTCGGAGCCGAGCGTCATCGCCGGTCGCAGGCCAAGGTCCGCCGCCCTCTGCTCGGCAAAGGGCGAACAACCGTACAGCATGATCCCCGGACGCACCCAGTCACCGCGCGCCTCCGGATAGCGCAGCAGCGCCGCCGAGTTCGCGAACGAGCGCGGTACAGCCGGGTTGCCTTCGAGCGGACGAATCATCTCGCCGAACCAGTCGAGTTGCCCTTGCACGCCGCTCGGGCCATCGGCATCGGCAAAGTGGGTCATCAGCGCGACGCTTCGCACGCAGGGGTTCGAGCGCAGGGCCTGCCAGGCAGCTTCCAGGCTATCCACGGTGAAGCCGAGTCGGTTCATGCCGCTATTGACCTTGAGGTACACGTCGATCGGCGCCGCGGGTGAAATCTTTGCGAGGATTTCGATCTGCGTGAAATTATGGATCACGGGCGTAAGCGCGTATTCGGCCAGCAGCGCAATGTCCTGCGGCCCGAAGAAGCCCTCGAGGAGCAGGATGGGCCGCGTCTCTCCGGCGTCGCGCAAACGCGCCGCCGCGTCGAACTCGATGATTGCCAGACCATCGGCCGCGGCGAACGCCTTCGCCGCGCGGCGCAGGCCATGGCCATAGGCGTTCGCCTTGATGACCGCCCAGATCTTCGCCTCGCCCGCGTGACGGCGCGCCACTTCGAGATTGCCTGCGAGAGCCGAAAGACTGATCCGGGCGCGTAGCGGTCTCGGCATTCCGTTCAGGCCGGATGCGGCGCGGCAAGCCGCTCCTTCGCAAACTGGACAAAAGTATTGACCAGGCGGGAACGGAACCTTTCCTTGGGGTAGACGACCGATAGCCGCCGGTTGAGGCGCGGCGCGAGCGGTACCAGCACCAGGTCGCCCAGACGGGTTTCCTTTTCGACCGTCGAGCGCGACATGATCGCAAAACCCAGACCCGTCGCCACCAGACCCTTCAACGCTTCGGGACTGCCCAGCTCCATCACGATGTTGAGCGTATCAGGCGCCACGCCGGCCTTCTGAAAATAATCGTCGGTCACTTCGCGCGTTCCCGAGCCGATTTCGCGGCTGATGAAGGGAAACTCGATGAGCTGTTTGGGAGACACCGCCTTGAGCTTCGCAAGCGCATGCGAGGGTGCGCACACAACCTGCAACTCATCCTCGCAACAGTCGTCGCAGGCGATGCTCGGCAGGTGCGACGGGGATTCGATGAAACCGATGTCGAGGGTATGTTCGGCGACGCGACTTTCGACCGCGCCGGAATTCCCGACCACCAGCCGCGGCATGACGCCGGGGTATTTCGACTTGAATTCGCCCAGCACCTGCGGCAACAGGAACTCGGCGATCGTGGTACTCGCGCCGACCAGGAGCAACCCTGCGACGTGCCCGGTCATCTCCTTCAAGCGCAGATCGAGTTCGGCCGATAGTGCCAGTATTCGTTCGGCGTATTCCAGCACCACCGCCCCCGCCGGGGTAACCGAAATGCGTCCGTGGCCACGCTCGAACAACCGGGTATTGAAGTGTTCCTCC
Organism: Betaproteobacteria bacterium; assembly: GCA_029858545.1. Lineage (GTDB taxonomy): Bacteria > Pseudomonadota > Gammaproteobacteria > Burkholderiales > SG8-39 > JAOUFA01. Next base: position 5,130 of record JAOUFA010000031.1, on the reverse strand, counting down.
AGCTGCTTGATCTGGAAGGTGACCGCAGGCTGGGTCATGAACAGGGCTTCCGCAGCCTTGGTGAACGAGAGGTGCTTGGCTACCGCATGGAACACTTGGAGTCTTCTGTCAGCCATGGCGATCAGTCCTCTCAATAGAGACTGGCATTTTGCTTATCGGATTATAAACGATGAATGTTTCATGGTTTATCTGGGTTGGAAAATGCCTCATCCCACCGAGATCGGTGATTCGCCCTGCGGGCGTCGCCGCGGCGTGATATAACCCCGCGCTGCCCATTGACATTCCCCGGCCATTCTCCGCCCCGTTCCCCCCCTTTCCACGCCAACCCACGGTTTTCGCACCACCCGCATGACATTCGGCTTCTACATCATTATGGCGGCGCAGTTCTTCTCCTCGCTCGCCGACAACGCCCTGCTGATCGCCGCGATCGCGCTGCTCGTGCAGTCGGATGCCCCCGGCTGGCTCACCCCCTACCTGAAGTTCTTCTTCGTCGTTTCCTACGTCGTACTCGCGCCCTACGTCGGCGTATTCGCCGACCGCTTCCCCAAGGGCAGCGTGATGTTCATGTCGAACCTGATCAAGGTCGCCGGCTGCACGATGATGCTCTTCGAGATCGACCCCTTGCTCGCCTATGCACTGGTCGGACTCGGCGCAGCGGCCTATTCGCCAGCAAAGTACGGCATCCTCACCGAGTACCTGCCGCACGAGAAGCTCGTCATCGCCAACGGCTGGATCGAAGGACTGACCGTAGCCTCGATCATTCTTGGCACGGTACTCGGCGGCGCTCTAATCCACTCGACCGTTTCGGGCGCGCTCCTTGGCTTCGATCTGCCGCTTTACGACACAACAATCAACACGCCGCCCGAAGCGGCGATCTCGGTGATCGTTTTCGTCTACGCGCTCGCCGCCTTCATCAACCTCTATGTCCCGCGCACCGGCGTCGCCCTGAAGGCGCTGCCCGCACATCCGCTCGCCACGCTCAAGGATTTCATGCATTGCGTCACGCGGCTCTGGTCGGACAAACTCGGCCAGATTTCGCTCGCCGTCACAACGCTGTTCTGGGGAGCGGGCGCCACGCTGCAATTCATCGTCATCAAATGGGCTCAGGTGGCGCTCGGTTACAACCTTGCGGAAGCCTCGATCCTCCAGGGCGTGGTCGCGCTGGGGGTCGCGGTGGGTGCGGTCTGGGCCTCAGCCAAGGTCGCGCTGGAGAATTCGGTGAAGATGATTCCGCTCGGTATCGCGATGGGACTGGTGGTGATCACGATGATTGCCGTGCACGACATACGCATCGCGATTCCGCTGATGATCGTCATTGGCGTGCTTGCCGGCATGTTCGTTGTGCCGATGAATGCGCTGCTGCAGCACCGCGGCCACCATTTGGTAGGCTCCGGGCGTTCGATCGCGGTGCAGAACTTCAACGAGAACATCTCGATTCTGGTGATGATCGCGGTCTATTCGCTGCTGCTCAAATTCGGCGTTTCGATATACGTCGCAACCGTGTGTTTCGGCCTGTTCGTGGCACTGACGATGACACTGGTCATGTGGTGGTATCACCATAACCGACGCGTCCATTCCGAAGAAGTGAGACGCCTGCTCGACTTCGCGCGCGCCGACGATCCCTACCACCACGGCAAGCGCTGATCGGGCGCTACCCCGGCGCCTCATTCAGCGAATTCATCGTTCGGCGCGCGAACAGCAGGTCGCTCCAGGCCTTGGCCTTGTCGGGAAGATTGCGCAGCAGGTAGGCGGGGTGGTAGGTCACGATGAGCGGCACCCCCGCGTAGCGATGCACTCTGCCGCGCAGGCTGGCGATCGTCGCATCGCTATCGAGCAGGGTCTGCGCGGCAAAACGCCCCATCGCGACGATCAGCCGCGGACCAATGAGCGCGATCTGGCGCCGCAGGAACGGGGTGCAGCACGCCACCTCCGCGACATCGGGATTGCGATTCCCGGGCGGCCGGCACTTCAACACATTTGCGATGTACACGTTCTCGCTGCGCTTCAGCTCGAGTGAAGCAAGCATGTTGTCGAGCAGCCTACCCGCCTGACCGACGAAGGGCTCGCCGAGGCGGTCTTCCTCCGCGCCGGGCGCTTCCCCGACGAGCAGCCAACCGGCACGCTGATCGCCCACTCCCAGCACCGCCTGCGTGCGAGTCCGGTGCAATTCGCAGGCCGTGCAGCCGGACACCGCCTGGCGAAGCGTGTCCCAGTCCATGCTGCGGATAGCCACCTCGCGCGCGTCGACCTGCCCCTGCAACGAGGGCGCTGCGCGCGCCTCGCCCGCGGCAACTGCCGCATCGGCGTCGTTCCCGGCGGCGCTGCGTCGCAGCCGCCAGACCGGTACGAGCCCCATTTCCTCGAGCAGCGCCGTGCGCCGCGTCTTGCCCGCTTGGATCTTTTTGCCCACTTGGTTCATAGATCGCTTGCCATCACGAGCGCGTCCTCGCGACCGCCCAGCGCCGGGTAGTAGGCACCGCGCAGCCCAATGCGGCGAAACCCGAATTTTTCGTAGAGCGCGCAAGCCGCCGTATTGCTCGGTCGCACCTCGAGGAACAACTGCAGCGCACCACGCTCGCGCGCGATGCGCGACACTTCGCGCAGAATGGCCGAGCCGTGCCCGCGCCGCTGGTGGCCCGCGGCGACCGCGAGATTGAGCAGGTGCGCTTCTTGCGGCCCGATGAGAAGCACGAAATACCCGATCAGCTCGCCGCCCAGCCTCCAGGTGTGGCACTCGTAATCGGAACGCAGGGAATCGGCGAAGTTGCCCCGCGTCCAGGGATGCGAGTACACGGCGTTTTCTATCGCGGCCACCTCACCGATATCGGCTTCGCGCATCCTCGCGAGCCGCGGCACATCCTTCAACACCACGCTCATCGATTTGCCCTCTCTGCCGAGGTCAGCGCCACCTTATCCCGAACATACACCGGCGCCGCCAACGCGGCGTCCCGCCCCCGGCCTGCTGCAAGCGGTACCGCCGCAAGCCGCGCGAGCGCTGCCGCGCTCGGCCGGATGCCCGGCAGTACCGTCGCCAGCGTGCCGCCCAGCGCGGCGCACAGCGCCTCACCATATGCCGCAAAGCCATTCCCGCAACCGGTCCAACCCCCGCCCGCAGGACGCTCGACGCGTCCCGGTGCCACGCAAGCGGCGGCGATCGTTTCGCGCCATATGCCCTCGCAGCGCTCGAACCCTGCGTAGTAGACCTCGTGCATGCGCGCGTCCAGGCACACCAGCGCGCGTGAGGCGCCGGATTCCTCTGCGATCGCCTCCAGGGTCGACACCCCGATCACGGGCAATCCACGTGCGAACGCGAGCCCCTGCGCGATACCGCAGGCGATGCGCAGCCCGGTAAACGATCCCGGACCGGTGCCAAACGCCACCGCATCGAGCCCCTCGACGCCGAGCCGTGCGCGCTCGAGCAGGCGCTCGAGCATCGGCAATACGAGTTCGGCATGCCGCTGGCCCGCCTCGCGCTCGATCGCAGAGATCTCTCCGTCACGCCACAGGGCCACCGAGCACCAGTCCGTCGAAGTTTCGATCGCCGCGAAACGCACCGAGTCGTGCTCCGGAAGAAAGGAGCCCATTGTACCGCTCCGAATCGGCTCTCACGCCGCCGGCGGGACCGCCAAGCGCTTTCCCGGCGCCTGCTAGAATTCGCGTCGTTTCCATCCGGAGCACAGCGTGAAGCAATATCGCATTGCGGTCATCCCCGGCGACGGCATCGGCCGCGAAGTCGCCCCCGAGGGGGTGCGCGTACTCGAAGCGGTCGGCGCCCAACACGGCATCGGGTTCACATGGCAGGAGTTCCCCTGGAGTTGCGACTGGTACCGAACCCATGGCCGCATGTGTCCCGAGGAAGCACCCGAAATTTTGAAGCAGTTCGACGCGATCTTCTTCGGCGCGGTGGGCAACCCGGCGATCGTGCCCGATCATATTTCCGTTTGGGGATTGCTGATCGACTTCCGCCGCTGCTTCGACCTCTACGTAAACCTTCGCCCGGTGCGGCTCTTCGAGGGCATGCCCTGCCCGCTCTCGGGCAGAAAGCCCGGCGACATCGATTACGTGGTGATCCGCGAGAACACCGAGGGCGAATACGGCAGCATCGGCGGGCGAGTTTACGAGGGGACCGAGCGCGAGATCGTCACCCAGCAGGCGGTGTTCTCGCGCAAAGGCGTGGACCGCATCATGCGCTATGCCTTCGAACTCGCCAGGACGCGCGCGAAACACCTGACCTCGTGCACCAAGTCGAACGGCATTTCGATCACCATGCCGTACTGGGACGAGCGCTTCACGGAGATGGCCAAGGCCTATGCAGATGTCCGGACCGACCAGTACCACGTCGATGGACTGACCATCCAGATGGTGCTCAACCCGGACCGCTTCGATGTCATCGTCGCATCGAACCTGTTCGGCGACATCATCTCCGATCTCGGCCCGGCGACCGCGGGCAGCATCGGCATTGCCGCTTCCGGGAATATCAATCCCGAAAGGGTCTATCCCTCCATCTTCGAACCGGTGCACGGCTCGGCGCCCGACATCGCCGGCAAGCATGTCGCCAATCCAATCGCCCAGATCTGGTCGGGTGCGCTGATGCTCGAACACCTCGGCCACCTCGAGGCGGCCGCCGATGTCATGCGTGCGATCGAGCAGGTGGTACGCGACGGTCCGCACACACCCGACATGAAGGGCAAGGCGAGCACCAGCGAAGTCGGTGCCGCGGTCGCGAACGCCGTGCGCGCCCGGTCGAAGAACTAGCGCGAGACGCCGCCCGCCGCCCGATGCGGCAGACGGCCTGGTTCGCGGGTCAGCGGAAGATGCCGGCGATGCTGCGCTGCATCGCCTCGGCGGCGGCCTTCGGGTCGTTCGCCTGGCGGATCGGCCGGCCGACCACGATGTAGTCGGCACCGTTGGCAAAGGCCTGCGCCACATCGACGGTGCGCTTCTGGTCGTCCGCAGGCCGATTTTCCACCGGTCGAATGCCGGGAGTCACCACCAGCAGTCTGTCGCGAAATTCGGCCTTGAGCCGGGGCGCCTCCAGGCCTGACGAAATGACGCCATCGCAACCCGCTTCGATCGCGCGCCGCGCACGAGAAAGAACCAGCTTCTCGACATCGCAGGCGAAGCCGAGAT
>JAOUFA010000374.1 GCA_029858545.1 Betaproteobacteria bacterium | reverse complement strand
TAGGGTTTTTGGTTGTACGACACGCGCACCATGAAGACCTTTACCTCGATGCCGAACAACGCACCCGCGAAAGCGAGCGACGAGCCCCACTGGCCCGCGCCGGTCTCGGTGGCGATGCGCCGGATGCCCGCCTCCCGGTTGTAGAAGGCCTGCGGCACCGCGGTGTTGGGTTTGTGGCTCCCGGCCGGCGAGACGCCCTCGTACTTGTAGTAGATCTTCGCCGGGGTCTGCAGCGCCTTTTCCAGGCGCCGCGCGCGAAAGAGCGGCGAGGGGCGCCACTGCCGGTAGATATCGCGCACCGGCTCCGGAATGTCGATCTCGCGCTCGCTGGTGACCTCCTGCATGATCAGCGCCATCGGGAAAAGCGGTGCGAGGTCGTCGGGGCCGACCGGCTGCTTGGTTCCCGGGTGCAGCACCGGGGGTGGCGGCGCGGGCAGGTCCGCCACGATGTTGTACCAGCGCTTCGGCATGCGCGATTCGTCGAGCACATACTTTACGGTGTCGTTCATGGCGGTCCCCTCCTGTGAATGATCGAGGGTCAACCAGATACGGGGAATTCGGCGGGCATTCCTTGAGTCAGATCAAAGACCTTCAAACTTCGGCTTTTGCTTCACCGCACAAATCGCCGCCGTGCCCGGGCGGGCGCTTGGACTATACTCGGCCGATGTCCAATCCTCCCGAAGTCCTGTCGCCGGCCGAACGCAAGGTGCTCAAAGCGCGCGCCCACCGGCTGGAACCCGTCGTGCTGATCGGCGACAAGGGACTGAGCGACGCGCTGATTGCCGAGGTTGAGCGCGCGCTCGCCGCCCACGAATTGATCAAGCTGCGCGCGCCGGGTCTGGAGCGCGACGAACGCGAGGCTGCGCTCGCGGAGCTATGCACGCGTTGCGGCGCCCAGCCGGTGCAACATATCGGCAAGGTGCTGGTGCTGTATCGAAAGGCGCCGCCGGAGGGTAAATCGGCGCCGGCATCACGGAATATTCGCCGCGCGCGCGGCCAGGCGGCGAAGCCCAACCGGCCGCGGAAGCCGGCGGGCGTTGCTACAGGTAGCGCACGTCGAGAATCTCGTAACGCTTCAGGCCGCCCGGGGTCTGCACCTCGACCGAGTCCCCGGCGTACTTCCCGATCAGCGCGCGCGCGATCGGCGAACTGATCGAAATTCTTCCTTCCTTGATGTCGGCCTCATCTTCGCCGACGATCTGATAGGTGGTCGCCTCGCCGCCGTCGGGTTCGAGGTCGACGGTCGCGCCAAACACGCAGCGGCCGTCGGTGTCGAGAAATTTTGGATCGATGATCTGCGCATTCGCGAGCTTCGCCTCGACTTCCGAGATCCGGCCCTCGATGAATCCCTGACGCTCGCGCGCCGCATCGTACTCGGCGTTTTCCGACAGATCACCGTGCGCGCGAGCTTCCGCGATCGCGGCGATCACGGCGGGCCGGTCGGCCGATTTCAGTCTCTGCAGTTCCGCGCGCAACAGCGTCGCGCCGCGCAGGGTGATGGGGGTCTTTGCCATAGTGGGTTCCGAGGAGGGAGTTTACCGGTTCGGGATGACCCGCGCATGCAGATCTCGCAGACGGTAGGGCTCCAGGCGCTCGACGTACCTCATCCCCTCGCAGGCCGCCTTCGCACCGGCGAGCGTGGTGTAGTAGGTGACACGCTGCCCAAGCGCCGTGGTGCGCAGCGAGCGCGAGTCGGCGATCGCGGTACGCGTGTCCTCGACCGTGTTGATGATGAAGCTTACTTCGCCGTTCTTGATCATGTCGACGATGTGCGGACGGCCCTCGGTGACCTTGTTGACCGGAGTCACCGGCACGCCATGCGCTTCGATGACGCGGGCGGTGCCGCGGGTGGCGAGGACCGTGAAGCCCTGCGCGACGAGTTCGCGTGCGACCGCAGCGGCGGCGTGCTTGTCGCCGTCGCGCACGCTGATGAAGGCGCGGCCGCCGCGCGGCAGGCGGATTCCGGCCGCGAGCTGCGACTTGACGAAGGCCTCGCCGAATTGTTCGCCCACGCCCATCACTTCCCCCGTCGACTTCATCTCGGGGCCGAGGATCGTATCGACGCCCGGGAACTTGGCGAAGGGGAAGACCGCCTCCTTCACCGAGTAGTAGGGCGGAATCACCTGTCCACCGACGCCCTGTTCGGCAAGCGATTTGCCGGCCATGCAGCGCGCGGCGATCTTCGCGAGCGGCATGCCGGTGGCCTTCGAGACGAAGGGCACGGTGCGCGAGGCGCGCGGATTGACTTCGAGCACGTATACCACTTCACCCGACTCGTCGCGCTTGACCGCGAATTGCACGTTCATCAGGCCGCGCACGTCGAGCGCCTTGGCCATGAGGATTGTCTGCCGGCCGAGTTCGTCGACCAGTTCCTGCGATAGCGAGTGCGGCGGCAGGCAGCAGGCGGAATCTCCGGAATGCACGCCGGCCTGTTCGACGTGCTCCATCACGCCGCCAATGAGGGCATCCTTGCCGTCGGCGATGCAGTCGACGTCGACCTCGATCGCGTCCGACAGATAGCGGTCGATGAGCACCGGCGAATCGTTCGACACGCGCACCGCACGTTCCATGTAGCGCTCGAGATCGGCCTTTTGGTGGACGATTTCCATCGCCCGACCGCCGAGCACGTAGCTCGGTCGCACCACCACCGGGTAGCCGACCTCTTCGGCGAGCTTGACCGCCTCGCCCGCAGAGCGCGCGGTGCGATTGGGCGGCTGGCGGAGCTTGAGCCGTTCGAGCAGTTTCTGGAAACGCTCGCGGTCTTCCGCCACGTCGATCGAGTCGGCGCTGGTACCGATGATCGGCACGCCCGAGGCGGCGAGGTCGCGCGCGAGCTTGAGCGGCGTCTGCCCGCCGTACTGCACGATCACGCCCCAGGGCTTTTCCTTGTCGACGATTTCGAGCACGTCTTCCAGGGTCAGCGGCTCGAAGTAGAGGCGGTCCGAGGTGTCGTAGTCGGTCGAGACGGTCTCGGGATTGCAGTTGACCATGATCGTCTCAAAGCCGTCCTCGCGCAGCGCGAGCGCGGCGTGCACGCAGCAGTAGTCGAATTCGATGCCCTGACCGATGCGGTTGGGTCCGCCGCCGAGCACCATGATCTTCTTGTTCGCGGTGGGTTCGGCCTCGCACTCCTCCTCGTAGGTGGAGTACATGTAGGCGGTGCGCGTGGCGAACTCGGCGGCGCAGGTATCGACGCGTTTGTAGACCGGCCGGATGCCGAGCGCATGGCGCTTGGCGCGGACTTCCTTCTCGGTGGTGTTGAATAGATAGGCCAGGCGCCGGTCGGAGAAGCCCTTGCGCTTGAGCATCCTCAGCGTGTCGGGATCGACGTCGGTGAGCAGCTGATCGTCGAGTTCCATCTCCATGTCGACGATCTCCTTGATCTGCGCGAGGAACCAGGGATCGATGCGGGTCAGCTGGTGCACCTCGTCGAGGCTCATGCCGGTCTCGAAAGCATCGCCGACATACCAGATGCGCTCCGGACCCGGTTCGCCCAGTTCGCGTTCGATGGTTTCGCGGTCGGTGGTCTTCTGGTTGAGCCCGTCGACGCCGACTTCCAGTCCGCGCAGTGCCTTCTGGAAGGATTCCTGGAAGGTCCGGCCGATCGCCATCACTTCACCGACCGATTTCATTTGAGTCGTCAGGCGGTCATTCGCCTGGGGAAATTTCTCGAAGGCGAAGCGCGGCACCTTGGTGACCACGTAGTCGATGCTCGGTTCGAACGAGGCCGGCGTGGCACCGCCGGTGACTTCGTTCGCGATTTCGTCCAGCGTATAGCCGACCGCGAGTTTGGCGGCCACCTTGGCGATCGGAAAGCCGGTCGCCTTCGAGGCGAGCGCCGACGAGCGCGACACGCGCGGATTCATCT
>JAOUFA010000030.1 GCA_029858545.1 Betaproteobacteria bacterium | reverse complement strand
ATGCTCGCGCCGCTCCTCGTGCAGGCGAGCTACGTCTGCGCCTCGGCAATCATGGTCGAGGCGATCCTGTCGTTTCTCGGTGTCGGGCTGCCGCCGGAGATCCCGAGCTGGGGAAATATCATGGCCGAGGCCCGGGTGCATTTCACCCAGGCGCCGCACAACGTGCTCTTCCCCGGGCTGTTTCTCGCCGCGACGGTCCTTGCGGTCAACCTGCTCGGTGACGGTCTGCGCGACGCGGTCGATCCGAAGGCGGCACGGCGGCGATGAGCGATTCCCAGGTGCTCGAGCTGCGCAATCTCGGCATCGCGCTCCCCGCGCACGCCGACCGGTCGCACGCGGTGAAGGGAGTTTCCCTCCGCGTCGCGCGCGGCGAGACCCTGTGCCTGGTCGGCGAATCGGGTTCGGGCAAGTCCGCGCTCGCGCTCGGCGTGATGGGACTGTTGCCGCGCGGCCTGCTCATCGATGCCGGCAGCATCCGTCTCGCGGACGAGGAAATCGCCCACGCGAGCGCGGCGCGGCGGCGCGCGCTGCGCGCCACGCGCATGGCGATGATCTTTCAGGAGCCGATGAGCGCACTCAATCCGGTAATGCGCTGCGGCGCGCAGCTCGACGAGGTTCTCACCGCGCACACGCGCCTCGCCGCCGCGCAGCGACGCGCCAAGATCTCCGCGCTGCTCGAAGAAGTGGGCCTGAGCGAGCCCGCGCGCATGCTCGCCGCCTACCCGCACCAGCTCTCGGGCGGGCAGCGCCAGCGCATCATGATCGCGATGGCGCTGCTGCTCGAACCGATACTGCTCATCGCCGATGAGCCGACCACGGCGCTCGACGTGAGCACGCAGGCGCAGATCCTCGCCCTGCTCTCCCAGCTCCAGGCGCGCCACGGCATGGCGCTGCTGTTCGTCACGCACGATTTCGGCGTGGTGGCGCAGATCGCCGACCGCGTCGCATTGCTCGCGCAGGGCGAAATCGTCGAGCAGGGCAGCAAGGATCGTCTGCTGCGCGAGCCGCGGCACGATTACACGCGGGCGCTCATCGCCGCGGTACCCGGTCTCGTGCCGCGCGAGGCGCCGCTCGACCCTGCGATGCCCGTTGTGCTGGCGACACACAACCTGTCGAAGACCTACGTCGAAGGACACTGGCCCGCGGCGCGGCGCAGACTGCATGCCGCGCGGGACATCACGCTCGAACTGCGCCGCGGAGAAACCCTCGGCATCGTCGGCGAATCGGGTTCGGGCAAGTCGACCCTTGCGCGCTGCATCCTGCGCCTGGTCGAGGCGAGCAGCGGCGAGATTCTCGTCGACGGCGAGAACATCGTCGCGCTGCGTGGCGCGGCGTTGCGCCCGGTAAGGCGGAAGATGCAGGTCGTGTTCCAGGACCCTTATCGCTCGCTCAACCCGCGCCGGCGCGTCGGCGCGGCGATCATCGAGGGCCCGCTCAACTACGGCCTGACGCGTGGCGCGGCGCTCGAACGCGCGCGCCGGCTGCTTGCGCTCGTACGCATGAGCCCCGCGGCGCTCGAGCGCTATCCGCACCAGTTCTCCGGCGGCGAACGCCAGCGCCTGTGCATCGCACGCGCGCTCGCGCTCGAGCCCGAGATCCTGGTCGCCGACGAGGCGGTCTCGGCGCTCGACGTGTCGGTTCAGGCCCAGGTGCTCGACCTGCTCGAGGAGATCCGCGCGCGCCTGAAACTGGCGATCGTGTTCATCACCCACGACCTGCGCGTCGCCGCGCGCCTGTGCGACCACGTCGCGGTGCTCTCGCAGGGGCGCGTGATCGAATACGGCACGACGCGCGAGGTTTTCCTCGCGCCGCGCCATGCAGAAACCCAGGCGCTGCTCGCCGCGATCCCGGGTCGCGGCTACCGGTTCGGGCAATTGCGGAGACCGGGATAAGCGGGCCTCCGTACGGGCGTCGCGATTCCCCCCAGGCGTGACTTTCGTTGCCGCAGCGGCAACCCGACTCGCCTATACTTTCGCCATGCCCTCCGTCTCGATCGGCCTGCTCCGTCGGCTCAGCGACGTTACCGGTGACTCCGCGCAGGCGCTCGCGCTCGCCTGCGGCGTGACGCAGGCAGGGCTGCGGCGCGCGCTCGCCCGCCTGGCGCAAGCGGGGCTGGTCGAGTGCGACGGCGGCCGGGCGCGCCTGCTCAGGGCTTTTGATTTTCTCGATGCGCGGCGGATCGCGCACGAACTGGGCGCCGACATCGATGTCGCCGTGCTCGACGCCTGCGGCTCGACCAATAGCGAACTGCTGCAAGCCCCGCCCCACCCGCGCATGCGGCTATTGCTCGCCGAGGAACAGACCGCGGGACGCGGGCGGCGCGCGCGACGCTGGCTCTCGCCGATCGGCGATGGTCTCGCGCTCTCGCTGCGACGCGACTTCCCCCATGCACCGCGCGATCTCGCCGCGCTGTCGCTCGCCGCGGGAGTCGCCGCGGCGCGCGCGCTGCGCGCGCTCGGAGCGCGCGAGACCCGGCTCAAATGGCCCAATGACCTGCTGCTGGGCGGCGCCAAGCTCGGCGGCATCCTGGTCGAGACGCGCATGCAGGGCACGGCGGTCGCCGCGGTGGTCGGCATCGGCATCAACATGCGGTCCGCGGCAGGGCTCGGCGCGCGGCTGCGGCGACGCGTCGCCGCGCTGGAGGATTGCCTCGCGCCACCGCCCTCGCGCAACACGGTCGCGGCGCGCATCGCCCGCGAGCTGTGCGGCGTGCTCGATGCCTACGAGCAGCGCGGGCTCGCGGCGATCCGCGACGAATGGGAAGCGCTCGATGCGTACCGCGGCAAGCGCCTGCGCGTGAGAATGGCCGATGGCAGCGTGCTCGCCGGGGTCGCCGAGGGCATCGCCGAAGACGGCGGGCTCAGACTGCGCACCGCGCAGGGCCTGCGCGCGGTAAGAAGCGGCCACGTGATCCTTCCGAGGGCCGCATGATCCTCGCGATCGACGCAGGCAACTCCCGCGTCAAGTGGGGCTGGCACGACGCACGGCACTGGACCGGGCTCGCCACCGTGTCGCTGATCGAATTCGCCGCCGCCAACCACCACGTCAACCCCTTCGCCGCGACACACGCGGACCCGGAGTGCATCGTGATCTCCAACGTCGCGGGCAAGGGCGTGCACCAGTTGCTTGTCAACTGGACGAGCATTTTTGAGACCGACCCGCTGTGGCTCACCGGCGAAGCCGAGCGCTGCGGTGTGACGAGCCGCTACGAGCGGCCCGAGCAACTCGGCCCCGACCGCTGGGCGGCGCTGGTCGCGGCACGCGCGCTTTCGAACGACGCCTGCCTGGTGGTCAATGCCGGCACCGCGACCACCGTCGACATGCTCTCCGCGGCGGGCGAATTTCTCGGCGGGGCGATCCTGCCCGGCGTCGACCTGATGCGCTTCGTGCTCAACGAACATACCGGCCGGCTGCCGATCCAGGAAGGGCGCTTCGTCGGCGCGCCGCGCAATACCCTCGATGCGATCGAAACCGGATGCCGCCACGCGCAGGCGGGCGCCGTCGAGCGCATGCACCGTGCGATGGCCAGTGCGACGGGCGGCGCGCCGCGCTGCATCGTCTCCGGCGGCGCCGGCCCCTTGCTCGTCGAGCGGCTCGACATTTCGTGCAGCTACGTGGAGAACCTGGTGCTCGACGGTCTGGCGCGCATCGCGCTGGACGCGCGCGAGCGCGCCGGGCGCGCAGGCTAACCCAGCCGGATCAGAATTCCATGCGCCTCTTCTTCCTCCTGGCACTGCTCACCAATCTGGCGTTCTTCGCGTGGACGCACTACCTCGCCGGCCCGGACACCAGCCTCGACCCCGGGCCGCTCACCCAGCAGGTGGCGGCAGCACGCCTGCGCATCGTTTCAGCGGGTGAACTCGCCAGGGTGCCGCCCGCCGCGGCGCGCGCGAAGCTCAAACCGATTCCCGCGGCCCCGCCGATGGCGGCCGCGATCCCGCCCACCGCCGCCTGCCTCGAATGGGGCAGCTTCACCCTCGGCGATGCGCCGCGCGCCGAAAAGGCGCTCGAGCCGCTCGCGCTCGGCGCACGCCTCGAACGACGGCGCACCGAGGAACTCGCCAAATGGTGGGTCTACATGTCGCCGACCGGCGGGCGCGCGGGCGCGCTGCGCAAGGCGGCCGAACTCAAGGCACTCGGCATTACCGATTTCTACATCGTGCAGGACGTCGGCCCCTACCGCTGGCGCATTTCGCTCGGCGTGTTCAGGACCGAAGATGCGGCGCGCGAGCACTTTTCCGAATTGCGCAAGCGTGGCGTGCGTACCGCGTTGATCGGCGAGCGCGATACCGTAGTGCCGAAAGTCTGGTTGCAGGTGCGTCAGGCGACTCCCGAGACGCAGGTGCGGCTCAACGACATCGCGCAGACCGTGGCGGGCAGCGAGTTGCGCGAATGTCCCGCAACCACGGGCGGCGCGCTGCGCTAGCCGGCGCATCCCGCTGCCGGGGGAGTCGCGGCAGAGCGCGGCGCGAATCGCGCCCGCCGTAACGCATCAAGCGGCCCCGGCATTCGCCGATCTCGCGAGGCCACCGCCCGGGGTTCGGGCCTTGCGACTCCCCGCCCAAGGCGGCGATGGTGCTGGTGCCCAGACTCGAACTGGGGACCTACTGATTACGAATCAGTTGCTCTACCAACTGAGCTACACCAGCACGGCCGCTCGCGGGCGAAGGCGGAATTATACGCGCGCGCCGCCGCCCCGGACGCGCGCGGCTTGCCGCGCGGGCAAGCAGGGCGCCTGCCGGAGTCGTGAAATGCTTCCGCTATACTGGCCCGAGCGGTGCCGTTCGGCCCGCGATTCCGCCCGCCGGTCGCCCATTGTTGCGACCCGGGCCGGATGCTTCCTACACTCCACCCACACAGAGAGGATTCCATGCGCAACGCAACCGGTTTCACGCTTATCGAACTGATGATCGTCGTGGCGATTATCTCGATTCTCGCGGCAGTGGCACTGCCCCAGTACAACCAGTACGTCACGCGCAGCAAGCTGACCGAGGCGACCTCCCAGCTCGCCGATCTGCGCACGAAAATGGAAGGCTACTACCTGGACAACCGCCGCTACAGCAGCACCACCGGCGGCGGCACCTGCGGGGTCGTTCCGGCCGCCGCCGACAGCAAATATTTCGACATCGCCTGTGCGTCGTCCACGCTCAAGACCGGGGTTGGCGATCAGACCTACACCATCACCGCCACCGGAAAGTCGAGCGCCGGGATGACCGGATTCGTGCTGACGATCGACCACAGCAACACCAAGGCGACCACCTCGGTGGCCTCCGGATGGACCCTTCCCGCGACGAACTGCTGGGTACAAAGGAAGAACGGCTCATGCTGAGACCGTCGCAGCGCGCGCGGGGCTTCACGCTGATCGAGCTCGCCATCGGTCTGATGATCCTCGGCATCCTCATCATGGCGGGGCTGCCGAGCATGCGGACCTGGCTGCAGAATTCGCAGATCCGTACCGCGTCCGATGCGATGATCTCGGGCCTGCAACTGGCGCGTGCCGAGGCGCTGCGGCGCAACACCACGGTCAGGTTCCAGCTCGTCACCGACCTCACCGCCTCGTGCGCCCTGTCGGCAAGCGGACGCAACTGGGTGGTGAGCCTCACCGATCCGAGCGGCGGCTGCCAGGCCGCGCCCTCGGAGACGGGCGCGGGAATCGTGCAGGCGAGGGATGCCTCCGAGGGTACGCCCAGCGCGATCGTCAGCGCGAAGAATGCGGGCGCGACCGGTGCCTCGCTGGTCAGTTTCAGCGGACTGGGCCGGGTGAATAACGCCGGCGCGATCGCGACCATCGACATCTCCAACCCGGGCGGCGGCAATTGCCAGACCGTCGGCGGGGGCGGCGGCCCGATGCGCTGCCTGCGCATCCAGATCGGCAGCGGCGGACTGGTCCGGATGTGCGATCCCGCGGTCGATCCGGCCTCGACCACCGATACGCGCAAATGCTGAAAGGCCAGCCAAAATGCGAAGCATGAACGGCCCGCGGTCGCAACAAGGCGTGATGCTGATCGAAGCGCTGATCGGCATCCTGATCTTCTCGATCGGCATTCTCGCGCTGATCGGCATGCAGGGCGTGGCGATCAAGAATACCGCCGACTCGCGCTATCGCAGCGAAGCGGCGTTCCTCGCCAACCAGGTGGTCGGCCAGATGTGGGCCGACATACCCAACCTGCCGATGTACGACACCACGGTGATGGCAGGTTGCGGGATAACGCCTCCCAACGCCTGCACCCGTCGCGACGACTGGCGCACGCAGGTCGAGCGCGGCCTGCCCGGCATCGACGTGGCCGCCGGCACGCTCGCGCCGGCGATCACCGTCGATTCGAGCAACCCGGGGAACATCGGGGTCAAGGTGCTGATCCAGTGGAAACAACCCGGCGAGACCCAATCGCGCCGGCTCGAATTCAACAACCGCATCAACCCAGGAATCTGATCATGCGACGCGCGGCGGGAATGAGTCTGGTGGAGTTGCTCGTCGGCATGGCGATCGGCCTGATCGGCGTGGTGATCATCACCCACCTGTATCTCAAGAACGAGGAATACAAGCGCTCGACCACCGCCGCGGGCACCGCGCAGGTCAGCGGCGCGATCGCGCTCTATCTCATGGAACGCGACCTGCGCATGGCGGGCTACGGGGTGAACCATTCCGGCGCGCTCGGCTGCACCTGCGTCGGCGCGGGATGCAGCCCGATCCAGTATTACTACAACGGCGCCTACTCGAGTCCGCCCGGCGCCGGCGGCGCAGGTTCCCTCCCGGCGCTCGAAATGGCGCCGCTGGTGATCACCGAGTCGGCCGGACTTCCCGATACCCTCACGCTGCTGTTCAGCTCGGCCGCCGAGCGCGCGCTGCCGGGCACGCTGTCGCAGGACATGCCCAATTCGTCCGCGGATTACAAGGTCGACGGCACCACCGGCTTCCGCGATGGCGATCTGGTCCTGGTTTCGAGCGGCGGGAAGTGCACGCTCTCGCAGATCACCAACGTACAGACGGGCGGCCTGGTGCACCAGTCGGGCACCTCGCTCTGGAACCCGGTGGGCGGCACCAGTCTGCTGCCCGGCTTCAGCACCGGTGCCTACGTGTTCAATCTCGGCGCACCGACCTGGCGCAGCTATTCGATCGCCAGCAACAAGCTGCGTCTCACCGAAGTTCTCGGCGTGACCACCGGCAGCTCGAGCGCCCAGGACATCGTCGACGACATCGTCGATTTGCAGGCCGAGTACGGCAAGGACACCACCGGCACCCCCGACGGCACGGTCGATCTGTGGGACACGGTCAAACCGACCACCAGCGACGGCTGGCAGCGGGTGATCGCGGTAAGACTCGGGGTGCTCGCGCGCAACTCCAACTACAACCGGCCCACCACGCCGGGAGGAAATTGCGACGCGACCTCGGCGGCCAACAACAACGTGCCGATGTGGGGCCCCAGCCGCGACAAACCGTTCCCGGCGGTCGATTTCACCACCGCGACCAGCGAAGCGCGCTGCTACAAGTACCGGGTGTTCGAAACCGTGATTCCCCTGCGCAACATGATCTGGAGGCCGGCATGAGGCGTTTCGAGAGAGTCGCACGGCGCGCGCAGCGCGGCGTGATCCTGTTCATCGCGCTGATCGTACTGGTCGCGATGTCGCTCGCCGGCATCGCGCTGATGCGATCGGTCGACACCAACGTGCTGATCGCGGGCAACCTCGCTTTCCGTCAGTCGGGCACGATGCTCGCCGATGCCGGCATCGAGGCGGCGCGCGCCTGGCTCAATTCGAATACCACGCAGCTCTCCAATAACCAGCCCGGCGGCTTTACCGCCTACTGGGCGAGCTGGGGAGCGGGGCTCGACTTCATCAAGGCCACCGCCGCCACCACCGACGACTACGACTGGTCGACCGCGCAGTCGGTCGCGTCGCCCGACCCTGCCTACGACATCCTGTACGTGATCCACCGCATGTGCGAGGGCACGGGCGACCCCGCGACCGCGGGAGCGACCTGCATGAAATCGACCACCCTCGCCGGCTCGAGCGCGAGCGGTGCCGGCTCGAAAGGCGTCGTGACCTACGGCAGCCAGACGCTGCCCGGCACGAGCGCGGTGTTCTATCGCGTCACGGTGCGCGTCACCGGCCCGCGCAATACGCGTGGTTTCGTGCAGGCCTTGCTGAACTAGCCCGAAACGATACTCCCCGAATACGAATCACCCCGCGGCGCGCACGCGCCGCACCCGACAGGAGCATGTCATGACCGTCCAATCTTCCCTCAGCCCCAGGCACCTGCTCGCCGGCCTCGCCGCGGCGGCACTGCTGTGCGCCGCCCCCGCCGCGCGCTCGCAGGCGCTGAACATCGCCACCGAACCGCTCGGCACCGCGACCACCACCATCCTGCCGAACGTGATGTTCATCCTCGACGACTCGGGCAGTATGGGCTGGGACTACATGCCCGACTACGTCAACGACACCCACAACCCGACCGCCACCACCCGGACCACCGCGTCCTGCTACGACGCGGGCGACGATAACGACCCCTCCGCGGGCTCGATCAAGGGCAGTCCGGACGCCTGCGTCCTGGGCGACCCCCCTTACATGAGTCCCGACCTGAACACCATCTACTACAACCCGACGATCCGCTACCTGCCCGCGGTCAATTACGACGGTTCGGGAAAACCCAACCAGGACGCGGCCACCACCACCAACTGGACCGCGGTCTCGACCAACGAGTACTACGCGGAGATGGGCAGCACGCGCAGCACGACCAACCTCGCGAGCGGCTATCCCGACCGGCTGTGGTGCAAGAACAAGGCCGACGCGGACGGGACCTGCCTGACGAACAGCGCCTACTCGTACCCGAGCTTTCTCTATCCCTACGGCACGACCAGCGGCGGTTCGACGCGCTATACCTACAGCAATCCCTACTACTACCGCTTCCAGACCGCCCAGTATTGCTCGGACGCGGCGCGCACCAGCTGCCGCAGCGGCTCGTCGGTCGATCCGACGGTCGACATCTACCAGGCGCTCGAATACTGCACGGATGTCGAACGCACCAATTGCGCCGCGGGCGCCGCGGTGACCGCGGCACATATCTATTCGGGCGTGCGCTGGTGTTCGGACGCCGGCACGCTGGTCAACTGCCAGCGCAAGAAGATCGGCGCTTTCCTCTACGCCAAGCACCTGGGCAGCACCAGGGACGTGACCGGCACCTTCGCCGCGACGGCCAACACCGGCAGCATCACGGTAAGAAGCGTCGCGGCTACCGGCGGCACCATCTCCAACCTCACGATCGCCGGCGTACCCGTGATCGCCGCGCCGATCACGGTGTCCTCGGGGCTGTCCACCGAGGCGGCCGCGACGCTGATCGCCACCGCGATCTCGAGCTACACCTCGTCGCCCAATTTCACCGCCACCGCGTCGGGCTCGGTGGTGAACATTACCCAGTCGGTGGCGGGCGCCTCGGGTAACGGCGCCCCGATCGTCGTCAGCAGCTCGGGTTCCGCCTCGGCGAGCGCCACGGGCACGGTCAGCGTCAGCACCGTCCGGTGCCCACGGTCGGGCTCCTGCACGCGCACCCTCAGCGTGGTGTCGGTGAACGCCACCAATCTGATGTGTGCGCCGACGGTCGGCCAGACCACCAACTTCGGCAACAGCGTGACGGTCGACGCATCCGGAAACATCGTCGCATCGAGCGGCTGGAACGCGTCGGTGGAACGGGATGCGATGCTCACCGCGATCGCCGCGCGCGTCAATGCCTGCGCGGTCGGCGGCTACACCGCGACGCTCGACCTCGCCAACAGCAAGGTGACCCTCGTCGCGCCGCTCTCTCAGGGCGCCACGCCCAATGGCTACGCGGTGGCGGCCACCGGAACCAACCTCGCCGCGATATCGACCACCCCCATGGGGGGCGGTGCTTCAAATCCGGACATCGCCACCGCGGTCACCACGATGGCGGGCGGGTCCGATGCCTTTACCGGAACGCGGACCCTGCGCATCGGCGTCGGCGCCTTCACGCGCACCAACATCGTCACGGCGGTCGATTCCTA
The DNA here is from genome assembly GCA_029858545.1 of Betaproteobacteria bacterium. Classification (GTDB taxonomy): domain Bacteria; phylum Pseudomonadota; class Gammaproteobacteria; order Burkholderiales; family SG8-39; genus JAOUFA01. The sequence continues at coordinate 6,254 of JAOUFA010000030.1, read as the reverse complement.
TCCCAAGCAGGGCGGGCGCACCGACTGCCTCGGCGTCACCTGCACCTACGCGGAAGAGATGACCAACTTCGCCAACTGGTACACCTATTACCGGAATCGCATCACCATGATGAAGTCGGCCGCCGGACGCGCATTCGCGCCGATCGGCGAGTCCTACCGGGTCGGGTTCATCACCATCAACCCGGGCAGCACGGTAAGCTCGAGCAAGTACCTCAAGATCGATGCCTTCACCACCGCTGCGGGCGGGCACAAGAGCCTCTGGTACGACAAGTTCTACTCGCAAACCACCGGCAGTAGCACGCCGCTGCGCGAGGCGCTCGCGCGGGTGGGCTGGCTGTACGCGGGGGAACTCAACACGGGCCTCACCAGCGGCATCCGCGATGACCCGATGACCATGTCCTGCCAGCCGAACTTCGCGATCCTCTCGACCGACGGCTACTGGAACGGCGCCGCCGGCCAAAAGCCCGACGCCACCGCGATCGGCAACCACGACAACGTGGACAGCGGCTACTCGAAACGCGCCGACGGCGCCTATGACGGGAACATTCTCCCGACCACCATCGCGGGATCGAGCGCGGGCGGCAGCGGCACGCTCGCCGACGTGGCGATGTACTTCTACCAGACCGACCTGCGCACGACCGGCACAATGGCCACCAATAACGTCCCGGTCACCAACAAGGACAGCGCGTCGTATCAGCACATGGTTACCTTCACGCTGGGTCTGGGTCTGGACGGCGAACTGAGCTATCGCTCGGACTACGAGTCGGCCGGTTCCGGCGACTTCTACGACATCAAGCAAGGCACGAAGAACTGGCCCTCGCCGAAGCAGGATTCACCCAGCGCGCTCGACGATTTGTGGCACGCGGCGGTCAACGGCCGCGGGACCTTCTTCTCGGCGCGCGACCCCGCGACGCTCGCCAGCAGCCTGACCGACACCCTGAACGGCCTGAATACGCGCGTCGGCGCGGGTGCCGCCGCGGCGACCTCCAACCTGCAGCCGGTCGCGGGCGACAACTTCGCCTTCACCGCGCAATACCAGACTGCCGACTGGATCGGCGACCTCAAGGCGCGCACCATCGACCTGAAGACCGGCATCGTCTCGAGCACCGTGCTGTGGTCGGCCGCCGCCAAGCTCGACCCGATGCTGCATACTCAGCGCAGGATCTTCACCTTTGACCCGAGCGACTCGGCAGGCAACCGGCTGAAGGATTTCTGCTGGCCGAGCGATGTCGGTGCCGGAACCTGGTGTAGCGACGGCAGCGGGTTGAGCGCGGCCGAGCAGGCCTATTTTGATCCCGCCGCGCTCCGGCAGTTCACGAGCTATACGGTCGGCCAGGCCGCGCTCGCGAACGGACAGGCGATCGTGAATTTCCTGCGCGGCGACTCGACCTACGAGACCACCAGCAGCGGCGCGGACATCGACCTGTTCCGCCAGCGCTTGAGCCTGCTGGGCGACATCGTGAACGCACAGCCGGCCTACGTGAAAGCTTCGCCGTTCAGCTACAGCGATACCGGCTACGCCGCCTTCAAGGCCTGTACCCAGGGACTCGGTTCGGGCTGCCCGGCGGAGCAGTTCCCGAGTCCGTCGCTGCCGCGCCGCGGTACGGTGTACGGCGCCTCCAACGACGGCATGCTGCATGCCTTCGAGACCGACGTGAACAACGACCCCTACTTCCAGCTCACCGGCATCGGGACCGCGATCACCAGCGACGATACCTTCCAGGGCAACAACGCCGGCAACGGCGTCGAGCGCTGGGCCTATATCCCGGGCATCCTGCTGCCGGTGCTGCGCACGCTCGCCGACAACCCCTATGCCCACCGCTATTACACCGACGGCTCGCCGACCGCGGGCGACATCTGCATCTCGACGCCCTGCGCCGGCCTCAGCGACTGGCGCAGCATCGTCGTCGCGGGGTTCAACGCGGGCGGCACGGGCTACTTTGCGCTCGATGTCACGAACCCGCTCGCACCGAAAGCGCTGTGGGAAATCACCAACAAGGGGATTTGCCGCGCCGCCGCGGATTTCGCCGCCGGCGGCATCCAGGACGACTGCAATCTCGGACTGTCGTTCGGCAATCCGCTCATCACCAAACGTCCCTCCGACGGCAGGTGGGTGGTGCTCTTCACCTCGGGTTACAACAACAACGTCAGCGGCGGCAACGGCCAGGGCTATCTGTACATCGCCGATGCCTACACGGGAGACATCCTGCAGCGCGTCACCACGGGTGTCGGCAGCGCCGCCTCGCCTTCGGGTTTCTCGCGGATCAACGGCTGGGTGACCAGTGGTTCGGTCGACAACACCACGCTGGCGGTCTACGGCGGCGACCTGCTGGGCAATATGTGGCGCATCGCGCTCGAACCGGCGATGCCGGGCTACCTGCAGGCGGTGCTGCTTGCGGTCGCCAAGGACGGCTCGGGCAACACGCAGCCGATCACCACCAGGCCCGAACTCTCCAACATCAGCAACCAGCGTGTAGTGCTGTTCGGCACCGGCCAATTCCTCGAACTGGCCGACAAGGACAGCAGCACCGCCACGACGCAGACGATCTACGCGCTGCGCGACAACACGACCCTGGCAGCCGGACCGATAATTGCCGACGTGCGCAACACCGCCCTGGTCAAGGTGCGCCAGTTCGCGAACTACACCGCGAACGACACGACGCGCTCGGTCGCCTCGGGCACCGCGCCGAACTGGTCGTCCGACTGGGGATGGCTGATCGATCTTCCGGAACAGGGCGAACGCGTCAACGTCGATCCGCAGCTGCAACTCGGCACGCTGACGGTCGCCTCGAACATTCCGAACGGCGACACCTGTACCGCGGGCGGTACCGCGTGGATCAATTACATCGACGCGGCCACCGGCGGCAACATCACGACCCTCACGCCGCAGCCCGCGAGCCAGAAGATCGCGAGTTCGCTGATCGTCGGCGTCAACGTGGTGATGCTGCCGGGCGGCGCGGTCGAGGCGATCATCACCACCGCCGACAACCAGCAGTTGACGCGCGACGCGCCGGTCGCCACCGGGGCGTTCGGCGGACGACGCACCTCGTGGCGCGAGCTGTTCACCCAGTAGGCAGGCGTCAACCCGGCATCGGTCCGCGCCGATGATCTGACCAAAGCGCCTGGCGAGCCGCGTTCGCCAGGCGCTTTGCCTTTCCATGTCCCCCGCCCCCGCCACGCTACGCACCGTGCAAGGACTGCTGCCCACGCTGGCGGCGTCGGCGCTGCTTCACGCGGTGGCGCTCGCGGCGCTCGCCGCCTGGGTCAATGACTGGCGTTCACAGGCGAATTCGCTCGAGCGGCAGCCCCGCGCGCGTCTCAATGCGGTGCTCGCCGCGGCGCAATCTGCCGACGCGCCGCAAACCGGAGGACCCGCGGGGCGGACCGATTCCGACAGTTTGCCGGATGACGGCGCGCAGGCGGGTGCGCGGCTCGAATGGGGAGCCCACCGGTTAAGAGCGCCGCCGCGCCCCGAGCCGGATTCGCGCCGCCGGCTCGCCCCGGCAGAGGCGGCGAACTACCTCCCCGCGCGCGATCTCGATCGCAATCCGCAAATCCGCGTGCACGTCGAACCGCAGTTTCCTCCCCTCGCGCTCGCGCCCAGCGGACGCGTCGTGCTGCGGCTGTACGTCAGCGAAACGGGAACCGTCGACGACATCGCGGTCGAATACGCCGATTCGACCGGCGCATTCGATGTCGCTGCGCGCCAGGCGTTCAGCACGGCGCGCTTCTACCCCGGGGTCAAGAACGGACGGCCGGTGAAGAGCCTGCTGCGCATCGAAGTGCAGTTCGGCGCACCGTCGCCGCGCGCCGCGCCCGATCAGGCCGAGTCGCCCGGCGTGCGCTGAGCGAGTTCGCGCGGCAGCGAGAACACAACATGTTCGCTGATCCCCTCGAGCGGCAGCACGCTGCGCGCACCGAGTGCCTTCAATCGCCCGATCAGCTCGTTCACCAGCACCTCGGGCGCCGACGCCCCGGCGGTGATTCCCACGCGCCGTTTCCCCGCGAGCCACTCGGGTCGCAGGTCCGCGGCGTTATCGAGCATATGCGCCTCGACCCCCATGTGCTCGGCGACCTCGCGCAATCGGTTCGAATTCGAGCTGTTGGGCGAGCCGACCACGATCACCAGATCGCAGCGCGGCGCCATGAACTTGACCGCGTCCTGCCGGTTCTGCGTCGCGTAGCAGATGTCGTTCTTCTTCGGTCCGCGGATGCCGGGAAAGCGCGCGCGCAGCGCGGCGACGATCGCCGCGGCGTCGTCCACCGACAGCGTGGTCTGCGTCACGTAGGCGAGCCGTGCGGCGTCGCCGACCCGCAGACTGGCGACGTCCTCGGTCGACTCGACCAGGTGCATGCCATGCTCGGACTGCCCCATCGTGCCTTCGGCTTCGGGGTGTCCGCGGTGGCCGATCATCACGATCTCGTTACCCTCGCGCAGCAGCTTGGCGACCTCGACGTGCACCTTGGTGACCAGCGGGCAGGTCGCGTCGAACACCCGCAGTCCGCGCGCCTCGGCCTCGCGCTGCACCGTCTTCGAGACGCCGTGCGCGCTGAAGATGACCGTGCCGCCGGCGGGTACCTCGTCGAGTTCCTCGATGAACACCGCGCCGCGGGCGCGCAGATTCTCCACCACGTAGCGGTTGTGCACGATCTCGTGGCGCACGTAGATCGGCGCGCCGAACTGCGCGATCGCGCGCTCGACGATTTCGATCGCGCGCTCGACCCCGGCGCAGAAACCGCGCGGATTGGCCAACAGGACTTCGAAGTCGCTCACGGCCGCACCGAGTCCCCGCCGAGTACGTTGCGCGCGAGCACCTCGACCTCGAAACGTACCGCGCGCCCGGCGAGCGGGTGATTGAAATCGATGCACAGCTCGTCGGGGCCCGCGCTGCGCACGATGCCGGGATGCACACCACCGTCATCGTCCTTGAATTCGACCACCGTCCCCGCTTCGATGCCGGGTTGCTCGGCGAATGCGGCGCGCGGCAGGCGGCGCAGCAGATCCTCGCGGTGCGCGCCGAAGGCCTGCGCGGGTTCGATTTCGAACGTCTGGCGAATGCCGGCCTGCGCCTGCTCGAGGCAACGCTCGAGTCCAGCGGCGAGTTCTCCCGCGCCGAGCAGTAGCGTCGCCGGCCGCGCGCCGAAGGTCGAGACCAGATTCCCGCCTCCGACCGCGCCGATCGAATAATGCAGCGTCAGCAGTATGCCCGGTTCATCCATGCACGGATCCTCCCTTGTCTCGATGCATGAAGCTTTCGGCCACCAGCAGCAGCGCGCCGACGGTAATCGCGGCATCGGCAACGTTGAACGCCGGCCAGTGCCAGCCGAGGTAATGAAAGTCGAGAAAATCCACCACCTGTCCGAAGCGCAGCCGGTCGACCGCGTTACCCAGCGCGCCGCCGAGGATCAGCGCGAGCGCGGCGCGGTAGACCGGCGAAGGCGTCGGGCGCACCAGCAGCACCGAAATCAAGACCGCCGCGGCAACCGCGATGGCGAGAAACAGCGGCGTTTGCCAGCCCGAAGCGGTCGACAGAAAACTGAACGCGGCGCCCTTGTTGAATACCAGCACCAGGTTGAAGAAGCCCGTCACCTCAATGCGCTCGCCCGGCGCGATGCGCGCGAGCACCAGCCACTTGCTCGCGTAGTCGGCGACAATCAGCAGCGCCGCGATACCAAACCAGAGGGCCGCCTTACGCATGGGGACGCGCCTCCCCGGCGCCGAACAGATTGCTCGCGCAACGCCCGCAGAGGTCGGGATGCGCGACGTCGGCGCCGACATCGCCGCGGTAATGCCAGCAGCGCTCGCACTTGACCTGCGCGCTCGGCGCAACCTCGATGCGCGTCCCGGCGCCTTCGGCCGCGCGATGCAAGCGCGCCGCGGAAGTGAGCATCACGAAGCGCAGGTCGTCGCCCAGACTCGCGAGCAAATCGTGGTCCGCGCCCGCGGCGTGCAGATCGAGTTCGGCCTGCAGCGATGAGCCGACTTTGCCGGCGATGCGCAGCGCCTCGATCTCCTTTCTGACCGGAGCGCGCAGTTCGCGCAGCCTCGTCCAGCGCGCGAGCAGCGCTCCGGCGCCGTCGACGCCCGGCAGCTCGTGCCAGACATGGAAGAACACGCTGTCATCGACCCTGCCCGTAAACACCGCCCAGGCCTCCTCGGCGGTGAAGCTCAGAACCGGCGCCATCAGCCGCAGCAGGCTCGCGGTGATGTGCCAGAGCGCGGTCTGCGCCGAACGGCGCGCGCTCGAATCCGC
>JAOUFA010000373.1 GCA_029858545.1 Betaproteobacteria bacterium | reverse complement strand
GTCGATGAATTCGGCCTTGTGCTGCAGATCCGCGCGCCCGAGCGCCGCGCACAGGCGCTGCCACATGCCGTCGCCCGAGGCGCCGATGTTGAGGTAGCCGTCCCGGGTGCGATAGGCGGAAGTCGGCATGCTGGTCGGGTGGTCGTTGCCGACCTGCTGCGGCACCTCGCCTTTCATCAGGTAGCGCGCGGCCTGGAAGTCCATCAGCGTGATCTGCGATTGCAGCAGGTTCGACTGCACCCACTGGCCGCGACCGGAAACCTCGCGCTCGAGCAGCGCGGTCATGATGCCGAGCGCGCAAAACAGGCCCGCCGAGAGATCGGCGATCGCGGTGCCGACGCGCATCGGGCCCTTGCCGGGTTCGCCGGTGACCGACATCACGCCGCCCATGCCCTGCGCGATCTGATCGAAGCCGGGACGGTCGCGGTACGGCCCGTCCTGGCCGAAGCCCGAGATGCTGCCCAGCACGATGCGCGGATTGACCCTGGCGAGCGACTCGTAGTCGATGCCGAGGCGGGACTTCACGTCGGGCCGGTAGTTCTCGATCACCACGTCGGCGGTTTCCACCAGTTTCATGAAGATCGCGCGACCCTCGTCGGTCTTGAGGTTGAGCGTCATCGAGCGCTTGTTGCGGTGCAGGTTCTGGAAGTCGGGCCCGTGGCGCTCGCCGCCCATGCCCTCGTTCGGGTCGACACCCGGCGGCGACTCGATCTTGATCACGTCGGCGCCGAAATCGGCGAACTGGCGCGCGCAGGTCGGCCCGGCGCGCACGCGCGACAGGTCGAGGACCCGGAGACGCGCGAATGCACCGGACGAGGGGGAACGTGCCATCTGTCGTGAATCAGCGTTGCGTCACGCGACGCGCACCGCGATCTTGCCCAGATGCGCGTTCGATTCCATGTACTGCTTCGCGGCGGGCAGATCGTCGAGGTCGAACACGCGCTCGATCACCGGACGGATCGCGCCCGCGCCGATCGTGGGCAGCAGATCGGCGACGAAGCCGCGCACCGTCTCGGCGCGCTCCTCGGCGGTGCGCAGGCGGTTGCTGACGCCGAAAAAGTGCTGGCGCTTGGTGTGCAGCGCCTCGATGTCGAGCTCGGTGCGCATCACCCCGTCGACATATCCGACGGTCGCGAATCGCCCGCGATAGCCGAGCACCGCCTGGCAGGCCGGGAATACCGAGCCGCCGACGTTGTTGACCACCAGATCGGCGCCCCTGCCGTCGGTCGCGCGCATCACCTCCTCGACGAAATTGCCTTCGCGCGTTCGCACCCCGACATCGACTCCGAGCGCCCTGAGGCGCGCGAGCTTGGCCTCCGAACCCGAGGTGCCGATGCTGCGCGCACCGAGCGCCTTGACGATCTGAACGCAGGCCACGCCCACCCCCGAGGTCGCCGCGGTAATCAGCACCCATTCGCCGGGACGCAATCGCCCATTCACCACCAGCATGTCGTAGGCGACCAGAAACACGATCGGAATCGACGCCGCCTCCTCCCACGACAGCCGGTCCGGCACGCGCATCAATTCGCGCGCATCGAACAAGGCATGCTCGGCGAAACCGCCCTTGCAACGGCCCATCACGCGCTCGCCCGGCGTGAAACCGGCAACCCCCTCGCCCAGACGCTCGACTTCGCCCGCGGCTTCGCTCCCCGCCGGGCGCGCGCCCGAAGCCCCGCGGCCGTAGGCGCCGACGCCGACGAACAACTCGCCGCGGTTCATGCTCGACGCGCGCACCCGCACCAGCACCTCGTTCGTCTTCGGTTCCGGGATCGGCGCCTCGCGCACTTCGATACGCGCCGCGCTGCCCTCGGTCACGATGTATCCGGCTTTCATGGTTCTCCCGCGCGATGGGTGGTCAGGGGCTGCATTCTAGCGGTCTCCCGGGGGGATCCGCGCAAGTCCGCCTCCGCGGCAGAGCTGCGCGCAGGCGGGAGAGGAATTTCTCCGCGCAGGCGCACGCCTGCAGAGCACGCAGCCATGCGCAACGCGCAGGCCGGTGCGCGTCGATACCGGCGATCGGCTCCGGGTAAGCCCGGCGCGGGCTTACTCGACCACCCTCGACATCACCACGTTCACGGCGGTCGCGTTCGACGCCACCGAGGGGCTCGTCCCTTCGACATCGCCCTTTTGCGGCAGCGCATTGCCCGAGCGGGAAACCCGCGCCGCGACGACGACCTTCGCATGGTCGGAGAGTTTCGTCGCCGGGCCCATCGCCATGCTGTCGTCGAGCCGGAAACGATATGGGAGCGCGCCGAGCGTGGTGCGCGCCACCGCGAGCGGCATGCGCGAGCCGTCGGCCGGCCGCGCGACGACGAACACCGTATCGTTGGGCGAGAAATTCTTCACCAGTGCGGGATCGATGCTCACCACGCCGGTGAGCGCCGGCGCGGCGGCCGGCGCGGCTTTGGCGGCTTTGGCGGCTTTGGCGGCTTTGGCGCCCTTCGCGTCCGCCTTGATTCCGCCCAACTGGCGCGCCTCGGCGATACTCGCCTGCACCGAGCGCGCGAATTCCGATTCGGGCGGCACCGTGCCGAGGATGCGCTCCCAGTAGGCGATCGCGGCCGGGTAGTCGCGCCGCTCGAATTCCGCGCTGCCCGCGAGTGCGAGCGCCTTGATGTTGTTGGGCTCGATGCGCAGCGCGCGGCGCACGAACTCCATCGGCTCGCCTTCGAGCTTGCGGCCTTTCGCCATCGCCAGATTGTCCGCGTAGTCGGCAAGCAGGTTGGCGTCCTGGGGCGCGAGCTTCAACGCATGCGCGAGCGCGCGCACCGCCTCGTCGTGGCGCCCGAGCACCGACCACGAACGACCGAGCATCATCCAGCCCTCGACATCGTCGGGAGTTTTCTCCATGCGCGCGGCGAGCTTCTTCACCATGTCGAAAATCTGCTCCGGCGTCACGTTGCGCGCGTCGACCACCGCCTCGCCGGTGAGCGCCCGCGGTGCGCCGAGCTTCCAGTAGACGAGGCCCGCCACGACCGGCAGCAGCACTCCGATCGCGATCGCCGCGCGGAGGGAGCGGCCCGGATATACCGGCGCCGCGGCGACCTGCGCGTGCTCGCCGACGATGCGGCGCTCGATGTCCCGACGCGAGCGCTCGAATTGCTCGGCGGTAATCGCTCCACGCTCCATCTCGGCACGCAACTCATCGAGTTGCTCGCGATAAATGGCCGCATTGAGCGCCGCGCGCGACACGTCGGCGGCGCCCGAACGCCTGCGCAGCAGCGACGGCAGGACGAAGGCAAGCGCAACCGCCACCAGCAGCGCTGCGATGGACCAGAACGCGATCACGATGCACCTCCCTTGCGCGGTTCATTCTTCGCGCCGCCGGACTGCGGGCCGGCGCCCAATACCTGCTCGACCAGGCGGCGCTCCTCGCTGCCGAGTTCCGCCTCGTCCTGCGCCGCGCGCCGCCGCAGCAGGCGCCTGAACAGCAGCGCGAGCCCCGCCCCGAGCAGCACGAAAGGTCCGATCCACAGCAGCGCGGTCGTCAGTTTGAAAGGCGGCTGGTAGAGAACGAAGTCGCCATAGCGCTGCACCATATAGTCCATGATCTGCGCATCGCTCTTGCCGGCCTTGATCTGCTCCTTCACCTGGCGGCGCAAATCGACCGCGAGTTCGGCATTCGAGTCGGCGATGGTCTGGTTCTGGCACACCAGGCAGCGCAGTTTTTCGGCCAGGCGCATCATATGCGCCTCGGTCTTGGGGTCGTCCGAGGCGGGCGGCGCCTCCTTCGCGAGCGCGACACTGGCGACAAGCGACAACACGAGCAACAGGTAGCGGTGTTTCATTTCTGCAGCTTTCTCGTCATTGAGGGGATTTGAAGGGGGGCGTGCCGCGCCCCTTTCATCGGGGGGATTTGAAGGGGGACGTGCCGCTCCCC
>JAOUFA010000372.1 GCA_029858545.1 Betaproteobacteria bacterium | reverse complement strand
ATGATCGCCATCGCGAGGTCATAGGGCACTTTGAATTTCTCGGTCATGTCCCTTACCGACTCGGCGATCTGCACCTCGTTGTTCTCCTGCCGGTCTTCGTTCATGCGCACGCTGACGCTGTAGACCTTCTCGCCCTCCTTGCCGCCGGGCCCCCTGGGTTTCGCGTCTTCCGGCCTGATCTTGTCCAGAGGCAGGTTCTCGGTCAGAACGGGGACGCTGGAAAAGGGATTGACCTCCTTCGACAGCTCGCGGATCAGCGCCTTCGCCTCGCGGATTCCGCCCGCCTTGCCTTGTTCGTCGGAGACGAACTCGACGGTGACCACGCCCTTGTCGTTGTCGACGGCGACCTTGGACTTGCGATCGCTGGAGTAACTGACCCACTTCTTGTCCGACGTGTAGTCGATGGAGCCGAAGTTCTTCTTGATGTCGGCGAGATACGCCTTCCACTCGCGTTCCATCTGTTCCGTATACGCGCGATAAGCCGCCTTTTCGCTTTGCTGATGCGTCTTGAACTGCTGCTTGTACGCGTCGAATTCGTCGCGTTCGGCCGCGTGGCACACGACGGGGAGGATCAGGATGAGGGGTGCGACGATCGTCCGCATAGGCGTTCTCCTGGCGTTCCCCGGTTGCCCGGGGGTGAGCGTGTGGCCGGAACTATAGACGAAGCGGACGATCTGTTGAATCCGGACGCCCGCTGTCACGCGCGGCGGCGCGGCCGGGAGGGAGAAAGCGTGAACTAATTCAAAATGTCCGGCGCCCCGATGCGGTGCGCGCCGCCTGGCGCCGCGGCGGTCTTTGCGCGGTCTTTCCGCGCGCCTCTTCCAGCAACCAGTTCTCCAGCGCCAGCACCGCGGGTTTTGCCCGCGCGGAGGGTTCGACGACGAGGAAATACCCGCGCGGCGAAGCGATCGCGCCGGTAAAGGGTGCGACCAGTTTGCGCGCTTTCAATAACTGATCGACGAGCGGTCGCCGGCCGAGGGCGACGCCCTGCCCGGCGAGCGCGGCGGTGATGGCCTCGTCGTAGTTGCTGCAACTGAGCATCGACGCAGGCCGCAGGTCGGCGAGCCCGACCGCCTGCAGCCACGGGTCCCATTCCAACGGCATGGTCGAACCCGGCGGGATCATCACCTGGATCAGGGTATGGCGGCGCAGATCGGCCGGCTCGCGCAGCGGAGCGGTCATGTCGCGCGCGAGCCGCGGGCTGCACACCGGCAGCATCGATTCGCGAAACAGCGGCGTCCCCTTCCGGGTGCCGGCGCGTTCGTAGCGGATGGCGAGGTCGAAGCCGTCCACCGCCAGGTCGCGCTGCTCGAAGCTCGCATCCAGGCGCACGTCGATGCCGGGATGCGCGCACGTGAACGACGGCAGGCGCGGGATCAGCCACAGCGAGGCGAGGCCCGGCGTGGTGGTGAGCGCGAGCACCGCGCGCGCATCGGGGGCGCGGATGCGCGCGACCGCGCGCCGCAGTTCGGCGAACATCGCCTCGCAGGCCTCCAGCAGGCGGCGTCCGTCTTCGGTCAGCGCGAGCGCGCGGTGCTTGCGGCGAAACAGCGCCGCGCCGAGGTCGTCCTCGAGCGCGCGGATCTGCCGGCTGATCGCCGATTGGGTGACGTAGCGCTCGGCGGCCGCCTTGGTGAACGACAGGTGGCGCGCCGCGGCCTCGAACGCACCGAGCAGATCGAGCGGGGGCAGGCGTTGCGGATCCTTGCGCATGCGGCGACGGAATACGTGGAATTCCGAAACTTTGCTTGAATCCCCGGGGCCGGTGGATTGAAATGACGATCGATTCGACTCCGCAACGATACGCCGATCATGATCACCGCGCACGTGATTCGAGGCGACCCTCATGGCGGGCCTGCGCATCGATGCTCCTGAGCTGCGCATCGAGTTGCACAAGAGGTCCGTGTTGAAGCTCGAGCGCGCGCGCGGGGCACGGCTGAACGCGGTACAGGGCTGCGCCTGGATCACCGTCGAGCGCGAGTGGCGCGACTTCTTCGTGCGCGCCGGGGAGTGGTTCGTCGTACCGTCGGACCGGGCGGTGGTGGTCGACGCGCTGTCGGCCACGGTGACACTGGAGCTAGTGCGCGCCGCGGCGGTCTGATCCAAGGAGGTTCGCATGAATGCCGGGTCCGCCGAGTTTTCCCTTGTCGTCGAAGGCGTAACGGGACGTTGCGCTGCGGGAGAGGCCTATGCCAAGCAAAATATCGCCGCACGGAAGATTCCGGTGCTCGCCTGCGAGGGGCCGTGCATCCGCGGCGAAATCGCGCGGCTCGCCGCGAACCGCGTCGCGCGGGAACTGCCCTCGCATGCGCGCGCCTGCCATGCGGAAACCTTCTTCGTGCCGCATTCGGCGATGGCGCGCTGGGTGCGCGAGGCCGAACGCGTCGTGATGATCGACGGCTGCTTCCTGAAATGCCACGGACGGGTGCTGCAGGGCCTGGTGGCGAAGGAGAGGATCGTGCACATCGATGCGCTGCCGCTGCACCGGAAATACTCCGACGTCTTTCTGATGGACGACGTCGCCGAAGACGAAAGAACAGAAGTCGCGCGCCGCGTCGCCGACCAGATTGTCGCGACGCTGCAACACGGCTAGCGCGTTGCGTCCCGCCAGGCCGCGGCACGGGACACCGCACCGCCCGGTGCGTTTCAGATCGTCTTCTCGATCATCGCCCGCAATTCCGCCGTCACCTCGGGCTCGATGCCGAACCAGGCCTTCCACGCCGGCCGCCCCTGGTGGAGCAGCATGCCCAGGCCGTTGACGGTCGGGTTGCCGCGCGATCGCGCCGCGGCGAGAAAAGGCGTCTCGAGCGGGATGTAGATGATGTCGGCGGCGAGCGCGGTCGTCGGCAGCCTGTCCAGGCGGATATCGAGCGCGGGTTGCCCGGCCATGCCGCAGCTGGTGGTGTTGACGACCATCGCCGCGCCGTCCAAGGCATCGTGGCGTTCGCTCCAGTCGAGCGCCACGATCGGGCCGCCGAATTCACGGGCGATCTCCTGCGCGCGCGCCAGGCCGCGGTTGACGAGGCGGATTTCGCGCGCGCCCTCCTGCGCAAGACCGTAACAGACCGCGCGCGAGCCGCCGCCGGCGCCGAGCACGACGATCGGACCGGCGTCGGCCCGCCAGCCGGGTTGTTCCTGGCGCAGGTTATGGACGAACCCGTAGCAGTCGTTGTTGCTGCCGGCGAGCGACCCGTCGGGGCGCACGATGACGCAGCTGATCGCACCGATGCTTCGCGCCAGGGTGTCGACCTCGTCGACGAGGGCGATCGCCTGCTGCTTGTGCGGGATGGTCAGGTTGCAGCCCGCGAACCCGAGCGGATGCAGCGCGCGCAGCGCCGCGGCGAGGCCCTCGGGCCTGATCGCGAGCGGAACATAGCTGCCGGCGAGGCCCAGCTGCCTGAACCAGTAGTTGTGCAGCATCGGCGAGCGCGAGTGCATCACCGGCCAGCCCATCACGCCGGCAAGCAGAAAGCGGCTCGGATGCGAATCAGGATGCGCCACGCGGAATCCCCTTTCCTGGCTGGCGCTGCGAGGCGTCGAAGCGGGGCGGCGGCTGTCGCTGGGGCGAGCGGGGCGCGCGCGTCTCAGACCGAGGTCTGCGGCACGCCGGCCTTCGCCTTCAGCGCTTCCTTCGCGCCCTCGCTGAACGGTGTCTCGGGCGGCAGGATCAGCGCGACCGAGCGCACGCGCTGCTCGGCCGGATCGCGCCCGGGCGGCAGGATGCCCTTGTCCTTCAGTTCCTTGGCGGCTTTCATGAGCCGGTGGCGCGCCATGATGATGCCGTTGTCGGTCGATACCAGGTTTTCCCGGGTGCGGTCCTGGATCGGGCCCATGCTTTCCTGCAGCGAGGCATCCTGCATCGCGATGCCCTCGATGCCGCTGTAGCTGCGCTTT
>JAOUFA010000371.1 GCA_029858545.1 Betaproteobacteria bacterium | reverse complement strand
GGCTCGAGCCCGCCCAGGCGCGCGAGCGCGGCGACCATCGGGCGCGGCGAGCCGAGCAGGTCCGCGGAGGCGGCGTCGGCGCGGAACTCGCGCCGACGCGAGAACCAGGCAACGATGATCGAGGCGAGGATGCCGAAGATCATTTCCGCGACGAACACGGTGATGTAGAAGCCCATGCCGACGCCGCGCTCGGTCTTGAACACGAGTTTGTCGACCAGGTAGCCGACCACGCGGGCAAAGAACACGACGAAGGTGTTGACGACGCCCTGGATCAGCGTGAGGGTCACCATGTCGCCGTTTGAAACGTGGCCGATCTCGTGGCCGAGAACGGCTTCGACCTCTTCGCGGCTCATCGACTGCAGCAGCCCGGAGGACACGGCGACCAGCGCCGAGTTCTTGAACGCACCGGTGGCGAAGGCGTTCGGCTCGCCCTCGTAGACCGCGACCTCGGGCATGCCGATGCCTGCGCGCTCGGCCAGGCGTCGCACGGTCTCGACCAGCCAGTACTGGGTGGAGCCTTCGGAGCCGTCGATGACTTGCGCCCCGGTGGACCACTTGGCCATCGGCTTGGAGATGAGCAGCGAGAAGATCGAGCCGCCGAAACCGATCACCGCCGACAGCACCAGCAGGCCGGTGACGTTGATGCCGCTTGCCGTCATCCAGTTGTTGAGACCGAGGACGTTGATGATCACCGACAGCAGCAGCACCACCGCAAGGTTGGTGGCAAGGAACAGCACGATACGCTTCATGGTGTGACCTCCGAGGGGGCGATCTTATACAAAAAAACCGGCGAAAAACATGCGCGGGGCCGTAGATCGGGGTGCGCGCGTGGACTTCAAGCCCCCCAGTGGCGCCGAAGCGTTTCGTGACGCAGGACTCCCGAACAGGCGGGCTGCGATCGGCGACGACGCGACGCGAACAAGCGCAGGTCACGGCGAAGTACGCGGGCGGCCGGGTGGAGCGGCTTCTCTTGCCCGGGCGGCAGGTCAGGTATTCTTCGGTTGGCGATCACGGGAGAGGGTGGGCCATGCTGAAGAGCTCGGCGCAGAACTGGGGCTGGGGAGTGAAACTCTTCCATTGGCTGAGCGCGGCCTTGGTGCTGTATTTGCTCGCCGACGGCTGGTGGATGACGCACCTGGCGGCGCGCGCCGGGCGCCTCACCCAGTACCGCTCGCACGCGGTGCTGGGCTACAACGTTCTGCTGCTGTTCGCGCTTCGCCTTGCCTGGCGCGGCGCCGATCGCGCCACGCCGGGCATCCCCGTGGGGGCGAGGCTCCGGGAATGGCGTGCGGCGCGCGGGACGCATGCACTGCTCTATGTACTGGTGATCGCGGTCTCGATCACCGGCTGGCTGCTCGCCGGGACCTTCCGGGAACCGCTCGCGGGCTCGCTGCTCGGGGTGATTCCGGTGCCGATGCTTACCCGGGATCTGTCGCTGCATAGGCCGATGGAGGAGGCGCATGCGATGCTCTCCTACGTCCTGCTTGCCGTCTTCGTTCTGCACTTCGCGGCGGCGTTGCGCCATCGATTCCTGCTGCGCAGCGACGTATGGGATCGCATGACATGGCGCGGTCGGCGTTCCTGACAGCGAGCGCCGGGGGAGCGACCAGGCCGCCGTGTTCAGGATCGGCATCGACCTAGGCGGCACGAAGATCGAGCTTCTCGCGCTCGATGCGGCGGGCGCCGAGCGGTTCAGGAAGCGCATCTCGACTCCGCAAGGCGATTACGCGGCGACGCTGCACGCGCTCGTGTCGCTGGTCGGCGAAGCGGAAGCCGCGCTCGGTGCGCGCGCAAGCCTGGGTATCGGCATCCCCGGTGCGCCGTCGCAGGTCACGGGGCTGGTCAAGAACGCGAATTCGACCTGGCTGATCGGCAAACCGCTCAGACAGGATCTCGAAACGGCACTCGGTCGTGAAGTTCGGCTCGCGAACGACGCGAACTGTTTCGCGCTCTCGGAGGCCACCGACGGGGCGGGGCAGGGCGCACGCGTGGTGTTTGGCGTGATCCTCGGCACCGGCGTCGGGGGCGGCATCGTGGTCGACGGCAAGATACTCGTCGGCCCGAATTTGATCGCCGGAGAATGGGGCCACAATCCGCTGCCGCGGCCGCGCGCGGCGGATCGGCCTCTGCGTCGCTGTTATTGCGGCCGTGCGGGCTGCATCGAAACCTATCTTTCGGGGCCGGCGCTTGCGGCGGACTACCGTCGGGATGCGGGCGTCGTGCTCGACGCGGCGGAAATCGTCGCGCGCGCCGGACGCGGCGATGCGCGTTGCGAAGCGGCGCTCGCGCGTTACGCGGAGCGGCTGGCGCGCGCGCTGGCGACGGTGATCAATCTGCTCGACCCGGATGTCATCGTGCTGGGAGGGGGAATGTCGAACATCGGCCGTCTGTACGAGGAGGTGCCGCGCCGCTGGGGCGCGGATGTGTTCTCGGATCATGTCGCGACCCGGTTGTCGCGCAATGCCCACGGCGACTCGAGCGGCGTGCGTGGCGCGGCCTGGCTGTGGGGCACTGCGCCTTGAGCTGCCGGATCAGTACGGACGCAGGCCGAACAGCCAGGCGTGACCGATCAGCAGGCCGCCATAGAGAATCAGGCCGGAGAGCGCCGCGAGCAGGCCGATCTCGCCGGCTGCGAAGCGATTGCGTCCCTGCACGATCGCCGCGAAGGGCAGGTTCGAAGTGCGCGCGGCGAAGCGCTGCCAGTCGGCGCCGAGCGCCCGCGCTCGGCGGGCATCGATTAGCCGCGTTCCGAGCGCCGCGAGTACCAGGAAACTGCCGAAGAAGATCGCGCCCTTGAGGCTGCCGCGCGCGAGCAGGTGCGTGGCGGCCCACAGCATGATCGCCCACATCACCGGGTGGCGCGTGATGCGCAGCATGCCGCGGACCGGATCGGCCCCTCGCAGCAGGCCGCCCTGGCCGACCGCGGTCGGGTTCTTGCCGAGCACGCCGCCCACCAGCAGGATCAGCGCGAACGGCATCACGATCGTCGGCAGAAGTTTCGCGCCCGGCCACAGCGGTTGCACGGGCGACTGTCGGTAGGCCCAGACCATCCAGGCGAGGGCAGCGAAGGCGGCAAGTGAATACAGTGCGAGATAAGTTTTCTCGCCGATCTTGCCGACCAGCGCCTCGCGCAGCGGCGTGCTCGAGACGAAGTGCGCCGCGAGGAAGGCCGCCGCGGCGAGCGCGAGTTGCGCGATCGGGTCCATGGGCAAAAGATTGCCGGATGTGCGATGCTTTCGCAAGCCCGCGGTGCACGGCTCGTCAGCGGGTGTCGATGGGAGCCCGCATGCCCTTGCCCGAAAACCATCCCCAGCGTTTCCTGCTCGCGAACGAGGTGCATGCGCGGCCGCACGAACCGTTGCAGGCCCCCGAGCGCGCCTCCTACCTGGCGCTGCTTGCCGCTGCCGACGAGCGGCGCCGCGAACACGCCCATGTCTCGGCGCTATGCGAGCGTTATAGCGTGCAGCATCCGCCCGAGGGGGCGATCTACTACGCGGCCGACCTGGGGCCGTTCCGGCTGCGCTGGGAGCGCCACGCCGAATTCTCCGCCTACGCGTTCTTCCGTCAGGGTGCCGATCCCGGGCGCTTCGCCGATGCGGCGATTCGCGTGGTACCCGGAGACTGGCTCGCGGCGATTCCGGGCAAGACCCTGACCGCGGTGCATGCCGAGATGATCGAGCGGGGCAAGCCGATGCCCGGCGCCTCCGAGATCGCCGCCGCCTTCGAGGGCAACTATGTGATCGGTTCGTCGATCGGCGACGGTGCCGCGGCGGCGTTCACCGATTTTCGCGTGCACGCCGACGGCTTTGGCCGCGTGCTGGTGTTCGACCGCGAGCTCTCGCGCTATCAGGCCGGCCGCAGCCTGCAGCGGTTGTTTGAAATCGAGACCTACCGCATGCTGGCGTTGC
>JAOUFA010000370.1 GCA_029858545.1 Betaproteobacteria bacterium | reverse complement strand
TCGCTGGAGGACCCGATCCCGGTCGGGCTGCTCTATTGGAATCCCGAAGTGCCCTGCTATGAGGAGGTGCGCCACGCGGGCGCGGTGCATACGCCCGGGCAGGTGCGCAAGGGGCTTGAGGCGGAACTTGATAAGTACACGATCTGGCCAGAGGAGGCAGCGCCCGCGCGCGCGGCCTGAGGCGACCGATGGACATGAATCCGAGTCTCAGCGAACAGGTCGTCTTCCATCTGACCGGTCGGCGCAGCGAGGCGAAACTCGAGGCGATCGACGACCTCGATCTGCGTCCCGCGCAGTTCGCGCGCTTCGGCGATCTGACGCGCCTGCGCTATGACTACCCTCTGGTGCTGGTCGAGAGCGACGCGAGTGAAGACTATCTCGCGACGCTCTCGGGTCTGATCGACAAGCTGCTGCGGGACATCGCCCCGCGTGGCCTGGAGGGCGAGCGGCTGCGTAAGAATGTGCTGCGCCTGGAGCGCGAGATCCGCGTGGCGCTCGCGCAGGGCGTACCCGGGCGCCTCACCGAACTCTGGGAGCGCGTCGCCGATGCGCTGGTGGCGAAAGGCGGCGAGCCGATGCAGGCGGATCTTGCGCGGGCACGCGCAGCCCTGCGTGTCGACGGCCTGCTGGTCGATTGCGACGGCGCGACGGCGACGTGCGTCGTCGAGCATGCCTGGCGCAGTATTCAGCAGCACAAGGCGCGGCAGGCGCGTCGCGCGATCGACGAACTCGTCTTCAAGCTCTCCGATCTGATAAAGGCCGACTACCTGCGTTCCGAAGCCGGGCGCCATGCCGACACGCTGAAGGCGGGGATCGGCTCTCCGCATCAGGCTTTGTTCGATTTCGACGCGATGGCGCAGTTGCTCGCCAAGCCCTCGGGCGGGAGCGCCCTTCCGGCGGCGCGGCGCGCGCGCATCGAGGCCGCGCTCGCGGTGTTGCGCTCGCAGCTGTTTTTCAACGGCAAGGATAGTTATACCTACCGGTTCGACGATGTCGGCGCGGCGCTCGCGGCCTATAGCGAACGACTGCCGGCGATGGCCGAGCTCGTCAAAGCGATGGCGATCGCCGAACTGGAGACGACGGGGCGTTACGTCGAGGCGAGCCATGATGCTCATTTCGCCGGTTTCGACTTGCAGTCGCTCAGTGCTCGGGATCGCGCCTTCTTTCCCGACTACCTGGTCTGCGTGCCGGCGCGCACCGCGGTGGCGCCGCTGCTCGATGCGCTCGCGAGCGGCGCACCGCTGAAGGTCCTGTTCGAGACCGCCGAGCTGTTGGATAGCGGCTCCTTCGGCGAAACCCATTCGAGTCCCGCCGCGCAACTCGCTTCGTCGGCGATGGGCTTGAACGGCGTCTATGCCCTGCAGTCCTCGACCGCGCGGCTTTATTGCATGCGCGAACAACTGCTCGCAGCGATGCACTACGCGGGTCCGGCGCTGGTGAGCACCTTTAGCGGCCTCGGCGTGCATGGCTTGCCGTCCTATCTTGTGTCCGCGGCGGCGCTGCAGTCGCGCGCTTTTCCGGCGTTCAGCTACGACCCGTCTGCGGGCGGCGATTGGGCGCGGCGTTTTTCGCTCGCGGGCAATCCGCAGTCGGGCGAGGCCTGGCCGGTGCATGAGTTCTCCTACGCGGATGGGGACTTGCAAAGAATCGACGCGAAACTGCCGTTTACCTTGGTGGACTTCGCGCTGTGCGACCGGCGCTACGCGAAGCATTTCGCGCGCGTCCCCTCAGGGGCGGGCAACGGTTCGATGGTACCGGTGGGCGACTGGCTCGCGCGGCCGGCGAACGGTGTTCCGGAGACGGTCCCCTGCGTCCTCGCAGTCGATGGCGAGAGCCGGGTGCATCGGCTGATCGTCGATGAGAAGCTGGTGCATGCGGCGCGGCTGTGCGCGGAAACCTGGCATCGCTTGCAGGAGTTGGACGGCTTGGGGACGAAGGCGGCGCCGATTGTTGCGGAGAGCGCGAAGGCGGAGCCGGTCGCTATGTCAGCGGCCCCGCAGCCCCCGGAGGTCGCGAGCGAGCCGGCGGCCGAGCGGAAGTCGGACGATCCCTACATCGAGACCGAACGCTGCACGACCTGCAACGAGTGCACGCAAATCAACGCGGCGATGTTCGCTTACAACGCGAACAAACAGGCGAGCATCGTCAACCCGGATGCCGGAACCTACCGGCAACTGGTCGAGGCGGCGGAGAGCTGCCAGGTATCGATCATCCACCCGGGCAAGCCGCGGAATCCCAAGGAGCCGGGGCTCGAGGAGTTGAGGAAGCGCGCGGAGCCGTTTCTGTAGTACCGCTTTGGCCGCGTTCGCACACACCTCGAATCGAGGTCGCGATTATTATCTGTCTCTTTCGGAAAGAGATGGATGACCCAACGCTGGAAACACAAACCCCCCGGCTCGAATTGGGGCGAATTCGGCCCGGACGACCAGCGCGGCCGGATGAATCTCGTCACGCGCGAGAAGGTCCTGCAGGGGATCGCGGAGGCGAGGGAAGGCCGGACCTTCTGCCTTTCGCTGCCGCTCGACTACCCGGGCGGCAGCGCGCTCAATCCGCGCCGCAAACCCCCGCGCATCGCGGCGACGCTACGCGACAGCGGCCGGAACGCGGGCGGCCAGAATTTCTGCTACCCGCTCGATGCCGACACACCCGGCCTCACCGACGTGGTGTGCGACGACGTGGTGCTGATGACCTTGCAGTACTCGACGCAGTGGGATTCGTTCGCGCATGTCGGCAGTCGCTTCGATGCCGACGGCGACGGCAGGGCGGAGATCGTGTTCTACAACGGCTTTCGCGCGGGCGAGGACATCGTGCCGGCCGCGCAAGGTGTATCGCCCGAGCCCTGGGCGAAGTACGAGGGCTCGCAGGCCCGCGCGCTCGGCATCGAGCGGCTCGCCGAGCACGGGGTGCAGGGGCGCGGCGTGCTGATCGACCTGCATCATCACTACGGCCGCGAGCGCAAGGCGGTCGGCTACGACGACCTGATGCGCGTGATCGACCAGGACAGGGTCGTGATCGAGCGCGGCGATATGGTGTGCCTGCACACCGGCTTTGCCGACGTGGTGCTGGAACTGAAGAAGAATCCCGCTCCCGAGCTCTTGCACGGGACCTGCGCCGGCCTCGACGGGCGCGACGAGAGGCTCCTGCAATGGATCACCGACTCGGGGCTCGCCTGCCTGATCGCCGACAACTACGCGGTCGAGCTGATACCGACCAGCCTCGCGAAGCCCATGCCCCATGCGCTGATGCCGCTGCACGAGCACTGCCTGTTCAAGAACGGCATCCACCTCGGCGAGATGTGGTACCTCAGCGAGCTCGCGCGCTGGCTGCGGGCGAACGCGCGCAACCGGTTCCTCCTTACCGCGCCGCCCTTGCGCCTGCCGGGAGCGGTCGGCTCGCCTGCGACACCGGTCGCCACCGTATGACTACTTCCGATTTGTCGCCCGGCGCGGTCGTGCTGCTGACGGGCTTTGCGCCGTTCGAGGGCGAGACGGTCAATCCCTCGTTCGAAATCGCGCGCCGGCTGCATGGCGCGACGATCGCCGAGCATCGCGTGGTCAGTGCGGAGTTGCCGTGCGAATTCGGCGCGGCGATTGCCGCGCTGCGCGCGGCGCTCGACGCACACAGGCCGGCGCTCGTGCTGGCGCTCGGCCAGGCCGATGGCCGCTGCGACCTGTCGATCGAGCGCATCGCGATCAACATCGACGATGCGCGCATTCCCGACAACGCGGGCCGCCAGCCGGTCGATGAGGCGATCGTGGCCGGCGCGCCGGCGGCCTATTTCTCGACCCTGCCGATCAAGGCGATGGTCGCGGGCCTGCGCGCGAAAGGAAT
This sequence comes from Betaproteobacteria bacterium, assembly GCA_029858545.1. Lineage (GTDB taxonomy): Bacteria > Pseudomonadota > Gammaproteobacteria > Burkholderiales > SG8-39 > JAOUFA01. The sequence continues at coordinate 82 of JAOUFA010000370.1, read as the reverse complement.
TCCATCTTCGGTATCGCAGACCGCCGGCACCTATGTCTGCAACCATACCTTTTACGGACTGATGCACGAGCTGGCGCAGGGC
>JAOUFA010000369.1 GCA_029858545.1 Betaproteobacteria bacterium | reverse complement strand
AGCACGTTGAGCACGATCACCACGGTAAACTGGTTGTACGCGGGTTCGGCGACGCCGAACTTGATGCGCAAATCGACGATCGGCACGATCACCCCGCGCAGGTTGACCACGCCCTTGATGAACGCGGGGGTGTTGGCGATCCGGGTCACCGCTTCGTAGCCGCGGATTTCCTGCACGCGGAGGATGTCGACGGCGTATTCCTCGGCGCCGAGCGAGAAAGTGAGGTATTCGCGCCCCTCGGCGCTTTGCTCGCGCTCGCCCGAGACAAAGCGCTTCGGCCCCGTCGGGTTCGTTGCGGTCGCGCCAGTGATTTCACCCGTCTCTGCCATGATAGGCCTTCCTTTCTTAGATAAAACATATACTTAGATTGCCATTGCGGAGCCTCGGGAAGATCTTCCCTCACCCCGCGCTCCCTTCTGCCGCCCGCTGCCGCAGAGCATGTGTCGGGGCACGAGTAGCGCGCAGGACCAAGCGCGCAGGACCAGTAGAAGCACGAATACCGAGTCTCATTCCGCAGGATATCTTGAGAATACCTATCATTCGGAATACTGTCACTCCACAACGGCACAATCTTGCAATTCCTGACAACACGGCATTTTCGGTGACCTGATCCCAATCCTCGGAAGTCGTCGGTCGGCGACGCCGGTAATTCTTCCCGGCCGGAGCGGTCTTCGCTGCACGGCAGCGCCGAAGCCCGCGATTCGAGTTCGACTACACTGCGTGCATGTTCGGAAACCAGCGCATCGACGACCTGAATGTCGTCGGCCAGACGCTGCTGCCTTCGCCCGAGGCGCTGCGCGGCGAGTTGCCGCTCTCGGAGGCCGCCGCGCGCACGGTGCTCGAAGGCCGGCTCGCGATCGAGCGCATCATCGAGCGTGCCGATCCGCGCCTATTTGTGATCGTCGGCCCGTGCTCGATCCACGATCCGGGCGCGGCGCTCGACTATGGCGCGCGGCTCGCGGTGCTCGCGCGCGAGCTGGCCGATACGCTGTTCATCGTGATGCGCGTGTATTTCGAGAAGCCGCGCACCACGGTCGGCTGGAAGGGGCTGATCAACGACCCCGATCTCGACGACTCGTTCCATATCGAGAAGGGTCTGCGCATCGCGCGCAGGCTGCTGTATGACCTCAATGAACTCGGGCTACCCTGCGCAAGCGAGGCACTCGACCCGATCACGCCGCAGTACCTGTCGGACCTCATCGCCTGGAGCGCGATCGGTGCGCGCACCACCGAATCGCAGACGCACCGCGAGATGGCGAGCGGACTGTCGATGCCGGTCGGCATCAAGAACGGTACCGACGGCAACCGCTCGATCGCGGTCAACGCGTTGCGGTCGGTTTCGCGACCGCACGCCTTCCTCGGCATCGACCCCTCCGGGCGCTGCGCGGTGACGCAGACGCGCGGCAATCGCCATGCGCATATCGTTCTGCGCGGAGGAATCGCCCCCAACTACGACTCGGTCTCGGTGTCGCTCACCGAGGAAGAACTGACGCAGGCGGGGCTTGTGCCCGACATCGTGATCGATTGCAGTCACGGAAATTCGGGCAAGGATCCGGCGCGCCAGTCGCTGGTGTTCGCCGACTGCGTGCACCAGGTGCTCGAGGGCAACCGATCGATCGTCGGTTTGATGCTCGAGTCCAATATCGGGTGGGGCAGTCAGCCGCTCGTTGCGCGCGACAAGCTGCGCTACGGGGTGTCGGTGACCGATCCGTGCATCGATTGGGGGGCGACCGAAAAGGCGCTGCGCTCGGCGCGGGAGAAACTCAAAAGCGCCCTTCCGGCACGCCGGCGCTGAGACTCGGGCCCCCGCCCCGGGCAAGCGCCGGCCGACGGCCCGCCGGCGGTTTGGATGGGGGTTGCACGATGGAAATGCCCTGGATTCATGCTCCGGCCGGCATCGGGACAAGCAGGGGAATCCGGTCGCGCCGCCGAAACCGCAGCGGGCGGCGACCGCGCGGCGGCAATTTCTTACCGCCGGGCGAACTGCGCTTGCGTTCCCACCCTGTTTCGAAGCACATTACGTCCTAGGCGGCCTGCAAATTCGACAAAAAATGAAGTTTTATGTCGTCGACGACGATCCCGATATTCTTGCGCTGATCGGCCTGCTCATCAAAGGAGCGGGCCACAGCGTGGTGTTGGCCGATTCGAGCAAGCGCGCACTGAGCGAAATCCCGCAGGCGCGGCCCGACTGCGTCATCACCGATGTGATGATGCCGGAAATCGACGGATTTGAATTGACGCGCGAATTGCGCAAGCACGCGGAACTCGCGGCCACCAAGATCGTCGTGCTTTCGGCGAAATCCTACGAATTCGACCGCCGACGCGCGAAGGAAATGGGCGCCGACGGCTATATCACCAAGCCGATCCAGCGCGACACCTTCGTGCAGGACGTGATGCGGACGGTTTCCGATCACATCACGGTGTCTTACTGGGGGGTGCACGGCACGCTGCCCGTGCCGGGGCCGGACACCGTGCGCTACGGCGGCAACACGCCCTGCGTGAGCATGGAGGTCGCGGGCGAACCGCTGTTCATCTTCGATTGCGGCTCGGGCATCCGGCAACTGTCCGCCCACCTGATGAGCGGCAAGAACCAGCGCCTGAACGGGCGCATCTTCATTTCGCATACCCATTGGGATCACATCAATACCGTCGCGTTTTTTGCGCCGCTCTATGCGCGCGGCAACGAGTTCGAGATCTACGGGCCGCACCAGGGCGACCTCACCATCGACCGCGCGGTGAGCGCGCAGATGGAGGGAGTGTATTTTCCGGTGACGATCCGCGAGTTCGGGGCGCGCCTCATCTTCCGCGACCTGCGCGAGGAGAGTCTGACGTTCGGACCGGTGCGCATCGACACCATGCTGCTTTCGCACCCCGGCTACTGTCTCGGTTATCGCGTCACGGTGCGCGACCGAAAGTTCTGCTACATCACCGACAACGAGCTGTACAACCCGGACGATCCGCGTCACGACGAGCGCTATGTGAAGCGCCTCGCCGAATTCGTGAGCGGCGCCGACGTGTTGATCACCGATACCACCTACCGCGATCACGAGTACGGGGCGAAGGTCGACTGGGGGCACTCCAGCGTGAGCCAAGTCGCGAACCTCGCCGCGCGCGCGCAGGTGAAGCGCTTGCACCTGTTCCACCACGATCCCGACCAGACCGACGCGGACATCGACCTCAAGCTCCAGGAGATGCGCGAGAAGCTCGATGAGCTCGGCGCCGGTGCGGTGATCTGCGAGGCGCCGGCGGAGCTGTCGAAGCTGGTGATCTAGGGTCGCGGCGGCGTGCGCCGCCCGCTGCGATCGAATGCTGCGTCGATCGCCGGCTAGACCGTTTCGCCTCATTCACGTGCCGCGCCACGAGCCACGGGTATACTCCCCGACCTTTCGCGCGGAGAATCTGGCGAAAGCCGCGGCTACCCGGTAGGTCCGTGCCGCAGGGATCCGCGCTCGCCTCGATGACGTTTGGCTGCAATCACCGACCCGAAGCGCTTCGCCGCGCTTCTTGTCTTGGAGAGCTTGATGAAACTCGGTTCATTTCGCCTTAACGGCAGGAATACCTACGGCATCTTTACCGACCGCGGCGTGGTCGATCTCGGCAAGCGCCTGGGCGCGAAACACCCGGACCTGAAGGCGCTCATCGCCGCCGACGCGCTCGCCGAAGCGCGCGCCGCCGCGGGCAGCGCTCCGGACGCGGCGCTGGAGGCGATTTCCTATCTTCCGGTGATTCCCAATCCCGGCAAGATACTGTGCATCGGCCTCAATTACGAGGAGCATCGCAAGGAAACCAAGCGCGACAAGACCGAGAATCCTTCGGTGTTCACGCGCTTCGCCGAATCGCAGATCGGCCACGCGCAGCCGATGCTACGACCGCGCGAGTCGACGATGTTCGACTACGAGGGCGAGATTGCGCTCATCATCGGGCG
>JAOUFA010000086.1 GCA_029858545.1 Betaproteobacteria bacterium | reverse complement strand
GCCTTCTTGCGCGCATCTTTGTGCATATGCGCCGCCTTGATCTTCTTTTCCATCTCGGCCAAGTCAGCACCTTCCTCACCCTCGCCGAGTTCCTTTTGGATCGCTTTCACCTGCTCGTTCAGGTAGTACTCTCGCTGGCTCTTCTCCATCTGCCGCTTGACGCGGCCGCGGATGCGCTTCTCGACTTGAAGGATGTCGATCTCGGTTTCGAGTTGCGAGAGTAAATGCTCGAGACGGCGCTTGACTTCGAACATCTCGAGCACCTGCTGCTTCTGTTCAAGTTTCAGCGGTAAATGCGCGGCGACGGTATCCGCCAGACGCCCCGCATCGTCGATGCCCTGCAGGGAGGTCAGGATCTCGGGAGGGATCTTCTTGTTGAGCTTTACGTACTGATCGAAGGCTGACAGCAACGCGCGTCGCATCGCCTCGACTTCGGCCGGAACGCCGGAGTCAATGTCAATCGTCTGGGCATCCGCCACCCAATGGCTGCGCATGTCCGCGACATCGTGAATGCGCGCGCGCGCGCCGCCCTCGACCAGCACCTTCACGGTACCGTCTGGCAGTTTGAGCATCTGAAGAATACTGGCCACGCAGCCAATCGGATACATGTCCTCGGGGCCGGGATCGTCCTTGGCAGCCGAGCGCTGCGCGACGAGCAGGATCGACTTGCCCGTTTCCATAGCGGTTTCCATCGCCTTGATCGACTTCGGTCGACCGACAAACAGTGGGATCACCATGTGCGGGAACACCACCACGTCGCGCAACGGCAGCAGGGGAAACTGGGACAGCTGAGACGGTGTTTCCGTGAGATCGGTCATGAACAAGGGCCTCGAAAATCGAAGAATATTGGGCTAAGTGCGGGTGTCCCGGCGAAAATCAACCAAGCCCGGCAGAAAAAACGAGGCGTGCGCCGCAACGACTGCACCATCCGTGCAGCTAGCCTACACTCGCGCGGCGAGCGCCGCAATGCGAATTAGCGCGGAGAATTGTGACCTTTTGTGAGCGATGTCACTCAAATCAACCCGACCCACCCGCCACACGCTGCGTATCGGAATAAATCAGCAGGGGCTTGCCGTCGGCCGTGACCATCTGCTCGTCGACCACGACTTTACTCACGTTTTCGAGCGCGGGTAGTTCATACATCGTATCGAGCAATATGTGCTCCAGGATCGAACGCAGACCCCGCGCGCCCGTCTTGCGCGCCAACGCCCTCTTCGCCACTGCGCCAAGCGCCGCCGGACGTAGCTCGAGTTCCACGCCTTCCATCTGAAATAGCCTCTGGTACTGCTTGCTGAGCGCGTTCTTGGGTTCGGTGAGAATCTGGATCAGAGCGCTCTCGTCCAGTTCCTCTAGCGTCGCGATCACCGGCAACCGACCGACGAATTCGGGAATCAGTCCGTACTTGATCAGGTCCTCAGGTTCCACACTTCGCAGCAGATCGTAGATCGCGCGCGAATTGCGCGGACTGCGCACCTCGGCGCCGAAGCCGATGCCCGTCTTCTCGGTGCGATTGCGGACGATCTTTTCCAGTCCGTCGAAGGCGCCGCCGCAAATGAAGAGGATATTGGTGGTATCGACCTGCACGAAATCCTGGTTCGGGTGCTTGCGGCCGCCCTGCGGAGGCACCGAAGCAACCGTACCCTCGATGAGCTTGAGCAGCGCCTGTTGCACGCCCTCTCCCGAGACGTCCCTGGTAATCGAGGGATTGTCCGATTTGCGCGAAATCTTGTCGATTTCGTCGATGTAGACGATTCCCCGCTTCGCCTTGTCGACGTCGTAGTCGCAGTTTTGCAGCAACTTCTGGATGATGTTTTCCACGTCCTCGCCGACATACCCCGCCTCGGTAAGGGTGGTCGCATCGGCGATCACGAACGGCACATTGAGCAACCGCGCCATGGTCTGCGCGAGTAACGTCTTGCCCGATCCTGTCGGACCGACCAGGAGGATATTCGACTTGGACAACTCGATCTCGTCGTTCTTCGACAGGTGCTTCAATCGTTTGTAATGGTTGTACACCGCGACCGATAGGATCTTCTTCGCCTGATCCTGCCCGATTACGTACTGGTCCAGAATCTGCCGGATCTCGCGCGGCGTCGGGAGGTCGGATTTCGCGCCCTTGCCGCCCTTGTCGGAGGCTGTTTCCTCGCGAATGATGTCGTTGCACAGCTCAATGCACTCGTCGCAGATGAACACCGACGGACCGGCAATGAGCTTACGCACCTCGTGCTGGCTCTTGCCACAGAACGAGCAGTACAGCAGTTTTTCACCCGACGAGGACTTTTCCGACATCAAGCTCTCCTAGGCCGCCTGGCCTTCCCTGGAAACGAGGACCTTGTCCACCAAACCGTACTTTACCGCTTCTTCGCCCGACAGGAAGTTATCGCGATCGGTATCCTTCCCCACCTGGTCGACGCTTTGTCCGGTGTGAAACGCCAGAATCTCGTTCAAGCGCTGCTTGAGGTAGAGGATTTCGCGCGCGTGAATTTCCACATCCGAGGCCTGTCCCTGGAATCCACCCATCGGCTGATGGATCATTACGCGTGAATTCGGCAAGCAGAAACGTTTCTCCTTCTCGCCCGCCGCGAGCAGCAATGCACCCATGCTCGCTGCCTGTCCGACGCAAAGCGTCGAAACATCAGGTTTGATGAATTGCATCGTATCGTAGATTGCAAGGCCGGCGGACACCGACCCACCCGGCGAATTGATATAGAAGAAAATGTCCTTGTCGGGATTTTCCGATTCGAGAAACAACAACTGTGCGACGATCAGGTTCGCAGTCACTTCGTTGACCGGTCCGACGAGGAACACCACCCGTTCCTTGAGCAGCCGCGAGTAGATGTCGTACGCGCGCTCACCGCGCCCCGATTGCTCGATGACCATCGGGATCAGGCCGAGGCCCTGGGGTTCGATCTGTCCGGATCGGGAAGCCGAGCGCCCCGCATCCGGAACCTGCCAAGAGAAGTTGGTCATGAGCTGCTCATCAGTTCATCAAAGGGAACAACCTTATCGACAATCGTCACCTTTGAGAGAACCCAGTTGACGACGTTGGCTTCGAGCGCGAGCCCTTCCATCTCCGACAAACGCTGCGGCTGCATGTAGAACCATTTCACCACCTCGGCCGGACTATCATAGCTCTGCGCCTCCTGTTCGATCAGCGCACGCACCTCCGCCGGCTTCGGTTGCAGGTTCTGCGAACGTGCGAGTTCGCCGATAATCAACCCGAGCCCCACACGACGCTTGGCCGTCGCCTCGAAAGCCTTCGGTTCAAACGGAAGCTTCTCCAGCTTCATTCCACGAGCCTGCAAATCGGCCGCAGCGCGTTCGACCAGCTGCCGCGATTCCATCTCGATCAGCGACTTCGGCAATTCGATCGGGGTGCAGTCGAGCAGAGCCTGCATAACGCCGTTCTTGATCCGCGACTCCACGCGCTTCTTGACTTCGCGCTCGACATTGCCGCGGATTTCCTCGCGCATCTTCGCCAAGTCGCCATTCTGGATGCCCAGGGATCTTGCGAATTCGGCATCGAGCGCGGGAAGCTGCGGCGCGTCGATTTCCTTCACCACAAGAGAAAAAGTGGCCTTTTTGCCCGCCACATCCTTGCCGTGATAGTCCTCCGGAAACTTCAGGTCGAAGGACTTGCCTTCCCCCACCGACATGCCCCGCGCGGCCTGCTCGAACTCGGCCAGCATACGCCCTTCGCCCAGCACGAAGCGGAAGTCGGCGGCCTTGCCGCCTTCGAACTCCTCGCCGCCGATCTTGCCGTCGAAATCCACGCACAGACGATCGCCGTCCTGCGCGGCGCGCCCCGCCGGCACGAACTGGACGCGCTGTTTGCGCAGTACCTCGAGCGTCTTGTCCACTGCGGCGTCATCGACCGAGACTCCCGGGCGCTCGACCGTCGCCTTGGAAAGATCGCCGGTCTTCACTTCGGGATAGATCTCAAAGGTCGCACTGAACTCTATGGACTGCTGCGAGCCACCTTCCTTGGGTTCAATGCGAGGATAGCCGGCAACCTTCAGGTTAGCCTGTTTGACCGCGTCGTCGAACGATTTCTGGACCGCGTCACCGAGCACCTCCGATTGCACCCGCGGACCGTACTGCTGGACCACCAGCTTCATCGGCACCTTGCCGGGGCGAAACCCCGGCATCTTTGCGTCGCGCGCTATCTTCTTCAGACGCTCGCCCACTTGACGCTCCACCTCCGCCGCCGATACCGACATCGACAACCGGCGTTCCAGCGTACCCAGTGTCTCGACATTCACTCCCATCTGCTCGTATCCTTAAGTACGTTCAAACTTCGCGTTCAGACTTCTTTGTGGTGCGAAGGGTGGGACTCGAACCCACAAGCGTTGCCGCGCTGGAACCTAAATCCAGTGCGTCTACCAATTCCGCCACCTTCGCCCGGCCGCTACGCGCCAAATACGCCCAACATCCCCGCGCGATATGCCAGCTAGCACTTATTATACCGTCGAACGACGCGCCCCCCGCCCGCGCAAGGCAGGGTTTCTCTTTAGGAATCAATCGGTGTCAATCGGCCATTACGAAAATTTTCCGGTTGCCTCGCTGCTCCTGCCCCCCGCGCTGCGCGTGCCGATCGCCGTTATCTATCGATTCGCGCGCAGCGCCGACGACTTCGCCGACGAGGGCGACCTGCCCAACACGGAGCGGCTGCGCCAGCTCGATGCCTATCGCGTCGAATTGTCGCGCATTGCCCGGGGTGAACCCCCGGGAAGCCCTCTTTTCGCCGATCTCGCACGTATCGTGCGAGCACACCAGATCCCTCTCCAACTCCTGCATGACCTCCTGGATGCCTTCTCCCAGGACGTGGTTAAGAATCGCTACGCAAACTTCGCCGAGGTGCTTGACTATTGTCGGCGTTCGGCCAACCCGGTCGGTCGCCTTCTCCTGCACCTGTTTGGCGCCTCGAGCCCCGAAAATCTGCGCGATTCGGACGCGGTCTGCACGGGACTGCAACTGGTCAACTTCTGGCAGGATGTCGCCCTCGATTACGCCAAGGACCGCATCTACCTGCCGCAGGACGAGATGGCGCGCTTCGGCGTAGGCGAGGCACACCTCACGGACCGGCGCCGCGACGCCGCGTGGCGATCATTGCTCGGCTTCCAGGCTGAGCGCGCGCGTGCGATGCTAGAATCCGGCGCGCCGCTCGGTTCACGTTTGCCGGGACGCATCGGACTTGAAATCCGCACTACCGTGCAAGGCGGTCTGCGCATTCTCGACAAACTCGCCGCCGCTGAATTCGACATGTTCCTGCGCCGCCCCACTCTGAAATGGTTCGACTGGCCACTGCTTCTGCTGCGCGCCCTGTGACTCCTGACCAGTACTGCCAGGACAAGGCGGTGGCAAGCGGGTCGTCCTTTTACTACTCGTTCCTGTTCCTGCCGCCAGAGCGCAGGCGCGCGATCACCGCGCTGTATGCCTTTTGCAGGGAAGTCGACGATATCGTCGACGAATGCAACGATATCGAGATCGCGCGCAGCAAACTCGCCTGGTGGCGCGACGAGGTAGCCCGTCTGTACGCCGGACAACCGAGCCATCCGGTCAGCCGTGCCCTCGCCCCTGCACTCAAACCCTGCAACATCGCCGCGCAGCGACTGAACGAAATCATCGACGGTATGGAGATGGACTTGGGCACCGTCCGATACGCGGACTTCGCCTCGCTCGAGCGCTACTGCTACCTGGTCGCCGGAGCCGTCGGCATTCTCGCCGCCGGCATCTTCGGATACCGAAACGCGCGTACCCTCGAGTACGCAAAGCAACTCGGTACGGCATTCCAGCTCACCAACATCATTCGCGATGTCGGCGAAGACGCGCGTCGCGGACGCCTCTACCTGCCCGTGGAGGATCTGCAGCGCTTTGGCGTGCCTGCCGGGGACGTGCTAAAGACCCGCGGCAGCGATGCCTTCGTCCGCCTGATGCAGTACCAGGCCGAACGAGCGCGCTCCTTCTACCGCACGGCGTTCGATGCCTTGCCCGCCGAAGACCGACGCGCGCAGCGCCCGGGATTGATCATGGCGGCGATATACCGCGCCTTGCTCGACGAAGTCGAGGCCGAGGGCTTCAAGGTGCTCTCCCAGCGAACCTCGCTCACGCCACTGCGCAAGCTGTGGATCGCGTGGAAGACTTGGATCACTGCCTGATCGTGCGATGCGTTCGGTTCGCAGCATGACCGCGCGATGAGCACAGCCCGGGTCGCGATCGTCGGGGCCGGCTATGCCGGCATGGCGGCTGCGGTCACCCTCGCCGAACAGGCGGTTCCCGCGACGGTGTTCGAGTCGGGCCCGGTTCCGGGTGGACGTGCGAGGCGCGTGCGCATCCGCGGAACCACATTCGACAACGGCCAGCACCTGCTGGTTGGCGCGTACGTCGAATTGTTCCGTCTGATGCGAACTGTCGGTGTCGCCGAGAATGCGGTACTGCGCCGGCCGCTCGAATTGCGCTATGCGCGCGACCTCTTCTCGCTGCGCGTGCCGAGCCTGCCAGGCTCGCTCGGCCTGCTCACGGGGTTGTTGCGTGCGCACGGAGTCTCAATCAACGAGCGGCTGGGCGCAATGCGCTTCATGCTCGCGATGCGGCGCAAGGGTTTTCGCGTTACGCCGGATTGTTCCGTCTCGCAACTGTTGGCTCGCCACGCACAAGCCGGCGCGATCGGCAAGTTTCTCTGGGGCGCGCTGTGCATCTCTGCACTCAATACCCCGCCTGCGGAAGCCTCCGCGAACCTCTTTCTCGCCGTGCTGCGCGACACGCTGAACGGCCCGCCGGGCGCGACCGACCTGGTATTCGCGCGCACCGACCTGTCGAGCCTTTTCCCCGAACCAGCGGCGCGCTACATCGCGGCGCGCGGAGGGGCGTTGCACCTCGAGACACCGGTGCGCGGCATCGTACGCACGGCCGAGGGCCTCGCGATCGGCGGGCAAGTCTTCAGCCACGTGATCCTCGCCTGCGGCCCGCACCAGCTCGGTGCCTTCGCCGACACGGTCGGTCCGTTGCCCCACTATGCCTATCAGCCGATCTACACCTGCTACCTGCAATATCCCGAATCCGTCCGCCTGCCCAGACCGATGCTGGGTCTCGATGGCGGCAGCGTCCAGTGGGTCTTCGATCGCGGACGGATCAACGGCGAAGCCGGGCGCATCGCCTGCGTGATCAGCGCCGAGGGCGCGCATCGAAAAATGGATCACGAATATCTTGCGGCGCGTTGCCATAGTGAACTGCGCGACGCATTCTCGCTGCCGGCGCCGCTTTGGGCGCAGATCATTGCTGAAAAGCGCGCCACCATCGCCTGCGCGCCGGACCTGCCGCGCATCGGACCCCACACAGCGACTCCCGGCCTATTGTTGGCGGGTGACTATACAGATTCTGACTACCCGCCGACGCTCGAGGCCGCGGCGCGCAGCGGCGTGAGGGCGGGTCGAATGATCCTCGATCGACTTTCCTAAGCGCCTCACCTACAGACTGGCGCGCAACTCCTCGACCGAGAGAGAAAGAAGCACGTCCAGGCTCCGATCATGCACCACCAGTGTTTGCCCGAGATCTCCGGGCAGCCCGGTCGCAGTCAGCGCCTGCGCATCGAAAACGAAGCTGCGATAGACATCGGCAACCCGGATCGAATCCGCGCGGCGCGCAAGCAGCCAGCCGTCGTTCCTGGACTTCGCTGTCCAACCCAGCGCCGCGCAACGCTCCAGCAGATCCTCGCAACGCTGCGACCCGAGTCCCGCCCCCGACGCGAGGCGATCGAGTTCGATCGATCCGCCGCCCTCCTGCACCCGTGCCAGATGCGCGAGCACCCTCAACACATCCGGCAGTTCGCGCCCCGCGATCGGCGGCGGCCGGTCGAGCGTACGCCCGAACTCAGGCCAGGTCGCGGTCAGCACGGCTCCGACGAGCACCACCAACCACGAAAGATACAGCCAGACCAGGAAGACCGGCAGCGCGGCAAACGCGCCGTAGATCAGCGAGTAGGTCGGAAACTTCGCGATATACAGGCTGAATCCGTGCTTCGCCAGTTCAAACAGTACCCCCGCGACCCATCCACCCGCGAGGGCATGACGCAGGTCGATCCGACGGTAGGGTACTAGGGTGTAGAGCATCGTGAACGCGGCCCAGGTGAACAGCAACGGCATGCGCTCGATCCAGGTTCGTGCCTCGGCCGTGGCGTCGAGCCAACCCAGCGAGCGGCCCAAGACAAGAGTACTGAACCCCAGACTCGCCCCGATCAGCACCGGCCCCAGCGTCAGGACGCTCCAGTACATGACAAGACGTCGCACCAGCGACCTGCGCCGGCGCACGCGAAAGACGCGGTTCAATGCCTCGTCGATCGTGAGCATCAGCATCAAGGCCGTCACCGCGAGGAAGTCCAGACCGACCGCTGCCAATCGACTCGCCGTATCCGCGAACGCCCTGATCTGCGTACCAATCGCCGCCACTCCCGTGCCGTTGGGCAGCCAGTTCTCCGTGATATGGATTTGCAGGACCTGCACCGCCTTGTCGAACACCGGAAAAGCGCTGGAAATGGCGAGCACCACCGTCAGCAATGGAACGATCGCGAGCAGCGTGGTGAAGGTCAGGCTCCCCGCCGTATCCAGGCACCGGTCCTCGCGAAAACGGTGGATGAGCAGTAGCGCGATCTCGCGCGCCGCGCGCGCCCTTCGTGCCAGCGCGTGCGCGAAGCGAGACTCCCGGGCCGATTGGCGGTCGATTTGCCTCTCCTCCTCCACGACCTCGGTATGATAGCGCCCGTGGCGCGCATTCTCGTTCTCTACTACAGTTCCGGCGGATCGGTGCGCCGCATGGCGGAATTGATCGCCGACGGCATCGAACGCGTGCCCGGCGCCGAGGCGCAATTGCGCACGGTGCCGCGTGTCGCGCCGGTGGTGGAGGCGACCGAACCCCAGGTGCCTCCCGACGGCGCCCCCTATGTGGAACTCGCCGACCTGGAACAGTGCGCGGGACTCGCCCTCGGCAGCCCCGCCCGCTTCGGCAACATCGCGGCACCGCTCAAGCATTTCCTGGAAACCACGACGGCAAGCTGGCAGCGCGGCACACTCGCTGGAATACCCGCCTGCGTATTCACTTCGAGCGCAAGTCTGCACGGTGGCCAGGAATCGACACTCATCTCGATGATGCTGCCGCTGCTGCACCACGGGATGCTTCTGGTCGGAATCCCGTACACGCAGGCGGAACTCAATTCGACGCGCGAAGGCGGTACGCCCTACGGTGCCAGCCATTTCGCGGGCCTCTCCGATGACCTGCCGATTTCGGTTGCCGAACGCGCGCTGTGCGTCGGGCAAGGCCGACGACTTGCCGAAATTGCCATCAAGCTCGCCACGTGAACCGCGCCACGTTTCTGCGTCTCTCCAAGTGGCTCGCGGCAGCAAGCCTGGGAACACTAATCGTGCTGTGCGTCGCCTGGGAACTCTGGCTCGCGCCGCTTCGCCCCGGTGGATCGTGGTGGGCGATCAAAGCACTGCCGCTTGCGCTGCCACTGGGCGGCGTACTCGCAGGCAGGCGCTACACCTACCAGTGGTCGAGCATGCTGATTCTCTTGTACTTCGTCGAAGGCGTGATGCGCAGCTGGGCGGAGCGAGGGCCGTCGCAGGTTCTGGCAGGAATTGAACTGTTCCTCAGCCTGGTCTTCTTTGGCTCGGCGATCGGCTACGTGCGCCTGGCCCGTGGGAGCCAGGACCCCGGTTGAATCAACCGCGCTCCCCAGCCTGCGGAGCGCGATCCGGGAATGAAGTCCTGTTACTGGAAACGGTAGGCGGCGTTGAATTGCAGAGAATCAATATGCTGGCGAACCACATATTCGCCGCGCAGACTCAATTGCCTGCTCATCGGAAAGCCCAGCCCGACGCCAAACATGAATCCATCGTCGTCGCCGAAATCCAATCCTGCACGGCCGATCAGCTCGATCTTCGACGACAACTCATAGCGCGCCACCGCGGTGGACCACAGGCCCTTGGCCTTGGCGCTCGCGCTCGCGCAAGTACCCAGAAAGCATACTGTCTTCTTCATGTTGCCGGTATCCATGTAGCCGACCTCGGCATCGAGGTTCAACCTCGGCGACACCACGCCAAAGCTGTAGCCGCCGAAGAACTGGTAGCCGATCCCGGAATCCAGGCCGCTCGCGCTATTGAATCCGAGTCCGCCTCCGGCATAGACATTTTTGTCGTTGAAACCCGCCGCGGCGGAGGTGCCGGACACGCCGAGCGCGACGCATGCAGCGATTAACATTCGAGTGATCTTAGTCATATTCAGGTTCCTTTCAAACGGAGCATGATCCTGAATAAACGGCGCGACGACGTCAATCGAATATGCCCTCGCCGCGCGCAACATTTCACAGTGATCGACCAAAATGTCGCCCCGCAGCGACGCATTGGACTCGAACTACGCGATCAGAGCTGATGCTGCGGATTGACGCGCTCCATTTTGCTCTCCAGTTTATTGAGCGCGCTGATGTAGGCCTTCGCCGATGCGACGATGATGTCGGTATCGGCACCGACACCGTTGACGATACGCCCGCCTTTTGCCAGGCGCACCGTGACCTCTCCTTGCGATTCGGTGCCCTGGGTCACCGCGTTGACCGAGTAGAGCAGCAGGTCCGCGCCGCTATGCGCAAGCGCCTCGATCGCCTTGAACGTCGCATCGACCGGGCCGTCGCCCTGGGAATCAGCCTTTCTTTCGGCGCCGTTCTCCGCGAGCACCACGCCCGCATGCGGGCGCTCGCCCATCCCGCTCGACTGGTTGAGATGTACCAGGCGCCAGTGCTCCTCGCTGGACACACCCGCTTCCTGAGCCACCAATGCCTGGAGGTCCTCGTCGAAGATCTCCGCCTTCTTGTCGGCGAGATCCTTGAAGCGCTGGAAAGCCTTGTTGTACGCGTCCTCGCTTTCCAGCTCGATGCCCAACTCCTTGAGACGCTGTTTGAACGCGTTGCGCCCCGAGAGCTTGCCGAGCACGATCTTGTTGGTGCTCCAACCGACATCCTCGGCGGTCATGATCTCGTAGGTCTGGCGCGCCTTGAGTACGCCGTCCTGATGGATGCCCGAGGCATGCGCGAAGGCATTCGCGCCGACCACTGCCTTGTTCGGCTGCACCACGAAGCCCGTGATCTGCGACACCAGCCGCGAGGTCGGCACAATCTGCGT
>JAOUFA010000270.1 GCA_029858545.1 Betaproteobacteria bacterium | reverse complement strand
TTCTCGTCCCGGGTCATCGACGCGCCGGGACTTTGCTCGCCGTCGCGCATCGTGGTGTCGAATATGATCAATCGATCTTTGCTCATGGCCTGCTCCTCGGCTGCGAATCAAGACTATCCGTTCCGCCCGATCGGCGGAGAGTACAACAACCAAATCGGGGAATGAGGGTCTGCTAGCGCGCGCGGCGCAGCAGTAGACCGGCGGGGAGGCACTCCCGGCCGGTCGTTGGCGCTAGCGACAGCGCGGCGCGCCGCGGATGAAGGCGGAGTGGCGCGCGAAGGATTGCCGCATAGAACATGCGAAGCACTATAGCGCCGAACGAAACGGGCCGCAACCACACCGCGCCGGCGCGCCGCGCGCCACCCGGCGAGAATCGTCCCGGCCGCGCTCAGCGCCGGCGCGCGCCATATTCCTGAAAGAGGGTCTCCAGTGCCGCGACCCCTTGATCGATGTCCGGGCCGGGTACGACTACCGGCAGCAGGACCAATTCCCGGTCGCGATAGTTCAGCACCGCCGGGAGGATCGGCACCCCCGCCGCGAGGGCGATACGATAGAAGCCGGACTTGAATCCCTCCACCTTGCTGCGCGTGCCTTCGGGCGCGATCCCGAGCCAGAGCGAATCGTGCCGGCTGAATGCCTCCACCATATCCTCCACCAGGCCGTTGTGGCGCGTACGGTCCACCGGCATGCCGCCCAGCCAGTGCATAAAGCCCGCGAGCGGACCCCTGAACAACGTGTGCTTGCCGATGAATGAAACACGCAAGCCAAGCGCGAACACCACCGCCACCGCGTGTACGAAATCCCAGTTCGAGGAATGCGGCGCCACCGCGGCGACGCATCGCCCGACGTTGGGCAGTTCCCCCGCCACACGCCATCCGGCAAAGCGCAACCATCCGCGGCCCAGCGCGCCCAGCCAGCCATAGCGGCGGCGTGGCATGAAAGGCGGCAGATCGGGAATCAGACGACGCGGCAAGTGTGCCAGGGTGGACATTACCGCGAGTCTAGCAAAGCGCCCCGACGAAAAGGAGCCCTGCCTCGGTTGCCGCAGGCGCAACGCTAGGGTAGATTGCTCGCCTCCCCCAGGCAAGGCTGCGCCCGCGGATTCCCAACATGCGATCGGGCAGGTGTTCGCGGATCCGCGATCGATCACGGAAATGCATGAGACGAACAACGCCACTTGCGGTTCTCTTACTCGGAATTGCCTCCTCGAACGCGCAGGAACCCGCGCGCGATGACGCGCTCAACGTCACCGCCACCCGCATCGAGCGCCCGAGCCTGGAGACACCGGCGTCGGTGGACAGCGTGCAGGCCGAGGACATCCGCCTTGCGCGCCCACAGGTGGATCTCTCCGAATCGCTCGGCCGCGTACCCGGAATCATCGTGGCGAACCGTCAGAACTACGCGCAGGACCTGCAAATATCCTCGCGCGGCTTCGGCACCCGCGCGACATTTGGAATCCGCGGCATGCGCCTCATCGCCGACGGAATCCCGGCAAGCATGCCCGACGGCCAGGGCCAAGCAACCAATTTCGATCTGGGTGCGGCGGAACGAATCGAAGTGCTGCGCGGCCCGTTCGCGGTAATGTACGGCAATGCTGCGGGAGGCGTGGTCGATCTCGACCGCAGCTATGGCGGCAGTTCGCTGCGCTGGACCCGACCGCTGACCCTCGCCGATCGCCCCTTTACGCTGACCAGTGGATCGCGCTTGCAGGACTGCGCGCGAATCAGGTCGCGTTTGATTCCGAGGATCACTATGTCGTGCTCCCGGGCAATGGCGACGACAGCGAAAGCGTGGCCTACCGCGCGATGACACCGATGGCCGGACTGCTTTATCGCGTCTCACCCGTAACAAGCGTCTATGCGAACTTCGGACGGGGTTTCGAGACGCCCACCTTCGCGGAACTCGCCTACCTCGAGGATCCTTTCTTCAGTACCGTCAACACGGTGCAGGTACCGGTCCCGGCGGGCAACGTTCTTCCCAGCGTGCCGCGCAGCGTCGTCTGCGGTGAGTTGCGCTGGCGCCACCGCGAATCGGGCTTCACCGCCATTGTGGAGGCCCTCGGCAAGTCGAAGGTGGCCGTGGACGACCGCAATTCCGACTTCGCGGAAGCCTACGCCTCAGCGAGTCTCGCCCTCGGCTTTACGCAGGAGACAAAGGCTGGGCGAATCAGCGAGTACCTGCGCATCGACAACATCGCCGACAAACGCTATATCGGCTCGGTGGTCGTCAATGATGCGAATGCCCGCTTCTTTGAACCGGCACCGGGACGCAATGAGAGCGCCGGAATCCAGGCGCGCTGGGCATTCTGAACCCCATGTCCCCTACCTCAACCTCCCCCGACCTCCTCGACCAGGTCGCCAAGCTCGCGCGCCAAGCGGGCCGCGCGATCCTGGCAATCTACGCAAACGACTTTTCTGTCGCGGCGAAGGCCGACCGCTCGCCGGTGACCGAGGCCGATGGTGCGGCGGAAGAACTCATCGTCGCGGGTTTGCGCGAACTGCCGTTCGGCGACGCCATTGTCGCCGAAGAATCGGTGAGCGATGCGCCCGCGCCCGACCCCGCCGGCAGGTTCTGGCTGGTCGATCCACTCGACGGCACCAGGGAGTTCGTCGGCCGCAACGGCGAGTTCACGGTAAACATCGCACTCATCGAACGAGGAAGGCCGATTCTCGGCGTGGTCCTCGCGCCGGTCCTCGATCGCCTGTACGCCGGCGCACGGGGACTGGGCGCCTACCTCGAACAAGACGGCCGGCGGCACGCGATCGCATGCCGCCGACCGCCGCCCGAAGGACTCACCGTGGCGGGCAGCCGTTCGCACGGCGATATGGACGCACTGCGCCGTTTCCTGGGCGAACGCAAGATCGCGCGCACGGTGAGCGCCGGATCGTCGCTCAAGTTCGGCATGCTCGCGAACGGCGAGGCGGACGTCTATCCGCGCCTCGGGCGCACGATGGAATGGGACACCGCTGCGGGACAGGCGGTGCTGGTGGCCGCCGGAGGAAGGGTGAACGATCTCCGCGGCGCCGAGCTGACCTATGGAAAGCCCGGCTACGAGAACCCGCACTTCGTTGCCTGGGGCGGCGGGACACCCGGTCGTGATTGAAATCATCGGCGCCACCCGAATGCAGGAGAAGGATTTCTGGGCGAAATCGGCGCTCGGCCTTTCGCTGCGGCGCCTCTCGTACGACAAGCGCCTCGTGCCGACCATCTTCTATGCCAATACTCGCGGCTTGCCGGAGTTGTTCAACTCCCGAATTACCGCGCCCGAGAACCGGCAAATTCTGGTCTTCATTCATGACGATGTCTGGCTCGACGACTACCACCTCGCCGATCGCCTCATTGAAGGTCTCAACCGCTACGACTTACTCGGTGTCGCGGGCAACCGCCGTAGAGCGGAATCCCAGCCGGCCTGGCCCTTCAAGGACGATCAGTTTACCTGGGACGAGAGGGAGAACCTCAGCGGCAGCGTCGCACACGGCGAACAGCCATTCGGAACCATTTCGTATTTTGGCCCGGTCCCTGCCGAATGCGAACTGCTCGATGGGGTCCTGCTGGCGGCCAGAAAATCGATGTTTGCGGAGCAGAAAATCCTATTCGACCCGCGCTTCGATTTTCATTTCTACGATATGGATCTTTGCAGGGCCGCGCGAGCAAAGGGCTTGCGCCTGGGTACCTGGCCGGTGTCGATCACCCATCAGAGCAGCGGCGCGTTCAACAGTCCATCATGGCGGGAAGCCTACGAGAAGTATCGGAACAAATGGCGCTCGGCGATCTGACGCGGACCGCGAGACCCGCTCATCCGTCTACTTCCCGGCCTGGTTGATCGCCCGCCACACGCGCTCGGCGGTCGCCGGCATGTCGAGTTTGCTCGCCCCCAGCGGCGCGAGCGCATCCATCACCGCGTTGATCACCGCAGGCAGGGCGCCCACCGCACCGGCCTCACCCGCTCCCTTCACGCCAAGCGGATTGCGCCGTGTGGGCACGACGATGTCATCCACCTTGAAGGCGCACAGGTCACTCGCGCGAGGCATCGCGTAGTCCATGAAGCTCCCCGTGAGCAACTGGCCCGAGTCGGCGTCGTAGACAATCCTCTCCATCAACGCCTGCCCCGCGCCCTGGCCGATGCCGCCATGCACCTGCCCTTTCACGAGCAGTGGGTTGATCATGTTGCCGACGTCGTCGACCACCGTGTAGCGATCGAGCCGCACCTCTCCGGTATCCGGATCGACCTCGACTTCGCACACGTGCGTGCCATAGGGAAAGGTGCTATCGGGTGCCTCAAAGGTCGCTGATTCGAACAATCCCGGCTCGATGTCCTTGGGCAGCTTGCCGACTTTCCACGCCGCCTGCGCCACCTGCCGCAAGGACACCGCGCGATCGGTCCCCGCGACCGAGAAGCGACCCGCCTCGAAGACCAGATCGGCATCGGCCGCCTCGAGCAGGTGCGCGGCGATACGCTTGCCCTTCACGATGATCTTGTCGGCGGCGAGTGAGATCGCCGAACCGCCCAGACCGGATGAGCGCGAACCGAAGGTTCCGGTCCCGTGCAGCACGCGATCGGTGTCGCCGTCGACAAAGCTGACGTCCTCGGGCGCAAGACCCAGCCGCGAGGCGAGTACCTGGCGAAACGCGGTCTCATGGCCCTGGCCATGGTTTTTGGTTCCCATGAACAGCGTCGCTGCACCATCGGGATCGAAACGCAGTTCGGCGAACTCGAGTGACGGCGCCCCAGCGCGCTCGATCGGATTGACCACCGCGATACCGCGCAGCATGCCCTTCTCGCGCGAGGCCTCGCGCCGCGCGGCGAAACCCTTCCAGTCACCCAGATCGAGCGCCTTGTTCATGCAGGTCTCGAAATCGCCGCAATCAAAATTGAATCCCAGGGGCGTCTTGAGCGGCAGCGCTGCAGCGGAAATCAGGTTCTTGCGCCGCAGTTCCACCCGATCGATACCCAGCTCGCGCGCCGCATCGTCGATCAGGCGCTCGAGCACGTAGGTCGCTTCGGGTCTGCCGGCTCCACGATAAGGCGCGAGCGATCCGCTGTGCGTCATCACACAGCTGAGCCGCACATGGGCCGATGCAAAGGCATAGACCCCGGTGATCCCGGCTGTATTGAGGAAGCTCGCCTGGAAATTGCGGTCCGAACTGATGTAGGCACCCACGTTGGCGATCCAGTGATTGCGCAACGCCATGAAGCGTCCCTCGCCGTCGAGCGCCAGCTCGGCCTCGTGCAAGTTGTCGCGACCATGTTCATCGGCCAGCAACGCCTCGCTGCGGTCGGACTGCCA
>JAOUFA010000367.1 GCA_029858545.1 Betaproteobacteria bacterium | reverse complement strand
CCTTCCGCGATTCGGCACGCGCGATCCGGGCCACCGAACGTCTGGCGCTCGACACCGCGCCGCACGGCGTCGCCGCGAGCGAACTCGAGACACAGTCCGAATCCGACGCCGCAGTGCGCCCCGCGAGCGAAAGCGCCCCTTTCGTCGGCCGGGGCGTCGAATTCGGCATGCTCGTCGCGCTCATCGCGCGCCTGACGACCGGCTCGGGCCAGACCGTTCTGATCGAAGGCGAACCCGGCATCGGCAAGAGTCGCCTGATGCGCGAGGTCGCTCGCTATGCGCAAGCCCAGGGTCTACCCACGCTCGCGACCAATTGCTTCGAGATCGATCGCGCGATGCCTTATCAGCCGGTGATCGATCTCATCACGCGTGCGCTTGATCGCGCCTCGTCCGCCGCGCTACGCAATATCGCCCCGGTATCACTGGCCGAGCTCGCCGCGCTCGCTCCCACGGTGGCCGAGCGCTTTCCGGGTCTTCCGCAGTTGTCGCGCGATTTCCCCGAGGCACGCCAGGCGCGCCTGTCGCGCGCGGTCGGGCAGCTCCTCGAATCCACCGCTGAAGGCCGGCCGCTGATACTCCTGGTCGACGACATTCAGTGGGCCGACGACGCGAGCGCGCAACTGCTGCACTACCTGGCCAGGCATGTCGCCGAACGACCGGTGCTCCTGATCTACGCCTATCGCGACGAAAATGTCGCCAGCGACGAGCCGCTCGCGAGGTGGGTCGAGAGCCTGCGGCGCGAGACCGACGCCCGCCACGTGCTCCTCGCCCGATTGGGGCTTGCCGACGCCGAGCGCCTTGTCGCGGCGCTCGGCGACGCCGGCCCGGCCGCCCCCGGACTGGCCGAGCGCCTGCATCGCGAGACCGAGGGCAACCCCTTCTTCATCGTGTCGATCCTGCAATCCCTGAGTGAAGGCGAGATACCGCTTGAGGCCCGCGCCAGCAGGGAGCCGGCGATGCTTCCCGACGCATTGCGCGCCGCCGTGCGCGCACGCATCACGCGCGTTCCGCAGGAAATCCGCCCGATACTCGAATCCGCCGCGGTCATCGGTCGTCGCTTCGACTTCGACACCTTGATCGACGTGACGCATGAGTCCGAAGGGCCGCTGCTCGACGCGCTGGAGGCGCTTGTGAAGCGCCGCTTGCTGCGCGAGGAAGCCGAGGGCGGCGTCTACGACTTCAGCCACGACAAGGTCCGCGAGGTGGTCTACCGCGACATCGGCGGAACGCGGCGCAGGCTGCTGCACCGGTCGGTGGCCGAAGTGCTCGAACGCCGCGGCGAGGGCGAGGCGCACGAACGCGACGCCCGGCTCGCCGAGCACTATGAGCGCGCCCAAGTGTGGCCGAAAGCGCTCAAGTACCTCATTCTGGCCGGCGAGCGCTCTCAGGCGCTGTTCGCGATGAGCGACGCCTTGCACTGGATGGACCGCGCGGTCGCGCTCGCCGAATCGCACCCCGAGGCGCTGGGCGCTCGGGAACGCGACGCGCTATACGGGCGGCGCGGCGCGGCGCGCGCGCAGGCCGGATTGACCGAAGGCGCGGTATCGGATATGCGCCGCGTCATCAACTCGGCGCGTGAGGCGGGCGAACGCGACAGGGTGCGCGACGCACTGATCCAGCTCGGCATGGCGTACCGGCGCGCCGATGCCTACGACGAGGCCACAGGATGCCTGACCGCCGCGCTGGCCGAATCGCGCGCGATGAACGACGAGCACCACGCCGCCGACACACTCTACCATCTCGGCACGGTCGCCTGGAGCACCGGCCTGAACAACCAGGCGATCGGGTTTCACCAGGAGGCGATCGACATCTGTGTACGCAGCGGGCTCGACGATCTCGTCGCGGTGCAGGCCTACCATGGGCGCGGGGAGGCGCATTTCGCCAATGCCGAACCCGAGGCGGCCATCCGGTGCTACACCCGTTCGATCGAGCTCGCACGCGGCATCGGCGACAAGAGTTATGAATCCGAGAACCTGATGATGGTCGGCTATGCCTGCACCGGCAGCAAGGGGCTGGGCGACTACCCGCGTGCGCTGCAAAATCTCGAAGCGGCGCTCGCCATCGCGCGCACGGCCGACCTGCAATGGCACATGGGTCCCACGATGCTCGGACTCGACCACGTGCGTGCCTGCGCCGGGAACTACGGCGCGGCGTGGGCCGGCATCAACAAGACGATGGACTGGCTCAAGAGCCTGAAACAGATACGCTACCAGTTCATCGCCTTCGACTGCATCGGGCACCTCCTGCTCGACCTCGACCTGAATGAGCAGGCGCTTGATCAGATGGAGCGCGGTCTCGCGCTCAGCCGCGCGACCGGAATCGAATACTGGCGCCCCGCGATCGAGGCGCACCGCGCGATCGCGCGCTCACGGCTCGGGTATCGGGACGTCGCGTCGGAACTGAACGACGCGCTCGAACGGGCCGCGCGCAACTGCGAACGCTACCTTATGGCGAGGTGTCTCGAAGGCCTCTGCGAGGCCGCGCTGCATCAGGGAGAGGCGAGCGGCGGTCGGTCGTTCGCCGACAAACTGCTCGCTCTCGCGCAGTCGAACGGCCTGCGTGAACTCGAAGCCAGCGCGCAACGCTGGCAAGGCGAGGCATGGCTCGCGGAACGGGACTATGCGCAAGCGCAACGCGCGTTCTCGCGCGCCGCGACACTGGCCGCCGAGATCGGCCGGGTGCGCCTGCACCTGGACGCGCAAATCGGACTGGCTCGTCTGTGCGCCGCGCAGAACCAGCACGAAGCCGCCGAGCGCCATCGCAACGAGGCACAGGCGTTGACGCGGGCGATCGAGCAGACACTGGTATCCTCGGGAATCGAGGCGCGCTTGCGCCCAAGCGGGAACCCATACTGACGAAACGGGACCAAGGGAGATCGAACATGCTGCACAGACAACTCGGTAGGAACGGTCCGCGGGTCTCGGCACTCGGGCTGGGCTGCATGGCGATGACCAACCTCTACGGCCCGGTGGACGAGGTCGAGGCGGTCGCCACCATCCGCGAGGCGCTCGACGCCGGGTCGAATTTTCTCGACACCGCCGACGCCTACGCCGATGGCAAGAACGAGGAGTTGCTGCGCCGAGCGCTCGCAGACGGCTATCGCGACAAGGCGTTCGTCGCGACCAAGTTCGGCAACGTGCGCTCGGCGGATGGCAAACCGGCTGCCAACGGCCGGCCCGACTACGTGATCGAGGCCTGCGAGCGCAGCCTCGCGCGCCTGGGCGTCGAAACAATCGACCTGTATTACCAGCACCGCGTCGACGCGAATGTGCCGATCGAGGAAACCGTCGGCGCCATGGCGCGGCTCGTCAAGCAGGGCAAGGTGCGTCACCTCGGCCTGTCGGAAGCCGGGGCGACGACCCTGCGGCGTGCGCACGCGGTGCACCCGATCGCCGCTCTGCAAACCGAGTATTCGCTCTGGTGCCGTTTCATCGAGCACGATGTACTGCCGGTGTGCCGCGAACTCGGCATCGGCTTTGTTCCCTACTCGCCGCTCGGGCGCGGCATGCTGACCGGGGCGATCGCCGATCTCTCCGCGCTGGGCGAAAGCGACCGGCGGCGCGACCATCCACGCTTCAAACCCGGCAATATCGAGCAGAATGCCGCGCTCGTCGCACCGCTCGTCGCGATGGCGAACGAAAAGGAATGCACCCCCGGACAGCTGGCGCTGGCGTGGCTGCTCGCGCAAGGCGACGATATCGTGCCGATTCCGGGCACCAAGCAGCGCGCCCATCTGCGCCAGAATCTCGCCGCGCTCGATATCGCACTGGACCGCGCGGAAATACTGGCCCTCGCGCGCGCCATCGACGACACCCGGGTGCAGGGGGCGCGCTATCCGAACGCGCAACTGTCGCTGCTCGGACTTTGACGGGGTGCTGGCGGAGCCGCGCGAAACTCACGCAGACGCTCCATCCCGGCGTGACGTGCTTAGGCCGGAATCACG
>JAOUFA010000029.1 GCA_029858545.1 Betaproteobacteria bacterium | reverse complement strand
CGGATCGCCCGTCGAAGGACGCGCACGGCGCCTACCTGTCGCTCGTGCATACGCTCGGCACGCGCACCGGGGAGTTGCACGTCGCGCTCGCGATGCGCAGCAGGGATGCCGCGTTCGATCCCGAACCGGTCGAGGATGCCGACTTCGGCGCGTGGGCGGGGCGCGTGCGCGAGGAAGCCGAGGCGACGCTTGCCGTGCTCGAGCGCCAATACACGCAGTTGCCGGTTCCGGCGCGCGACGACGCGCAACGGATCGTCGAGCAGCGCGACGAGTTGTTCGAGCGCATCGACACCCTCGCCGCCGCGCGAGGCGCCAAACTCAAGACGCGCTATCACGGCGACTACCACCTCGGCCAGGTGCTGCTGGTGCAGAACGATTTCGTCATTACCGATTTCGAAGGCGAACCCGGCCGCTCGATCACCGAGCGCCGGCGCAAGGGCGCGCCACTGCGCGACGTCGCCGGAATGCTGCGTTCATTCGACTATGCGCGCTGGACGGCGCTGCGCCGGGCGGGGGGCAGGAGGCAGGACGTGAATGGCGCGGCCGAGATGCTGCGGCAATGGGAAAGCGAGACCCGCAGGCAGTTCCTTGCCGCCTATGCGGCGACGACGCGCGATTGCGGCCTGTACGCAGAATTCGGCGCGGCGCGCGGCCTGCTCGCGCTGTTCGAGCTGGAAAAGGCCCTGTACGAAATCCGCTATGAACTCGGCAACCGTCCGGGCTGGGTGGGGGTGCCTTTGCAGGGCGTTCTCGCGCTCGCCGGTATCGGCGAGTAGGCGCGAACCGGCAATCACACGAGGGAGAAGGTCATGGACAAGGTCAACGTATTCTTCGAACCGCTGCGCGCGATGCTCCTGCAGGTCGGGCAGTTCCTGCCCAAACTCGCGATCGCGATGATCGTGCTGGTGGTGGGCTGGCTGCTCGCCAAACTCGCGCTGTTTGCCGTGGTGAAGGCACTGCGCGCGATCAATTTCCACGTGCTCAGCGAGCGCGCCGGCATCGACCGATTCCTGCGGCAAGGGGGGCTGGAGAACGACATCACGGGCGTGTTTGGCGTGCTCGTGTACTGGCTGGTGATTCTCGCCGCGCTCATCGTCGCGTTCAACGGCCTGGGCCTGACCTATGTCACCGACCTGCTCGGCAAGGTCGCGCTGTTCGTGCCGAAGGTGATCGTCGCGCTGCTGATCCTCGCCTTCGGCGCGTACTTCGCGCGATTCATCGGCAGCACCGTGACCGCGTACTGCGGCGGAGTGAGAATGCGCGACGGGGAACTGCTCGGCAGGCTCGCGCAGTACGCGATCATCGCCTTTGTCGTGCTGATCGCCTTCGAGCAGGTAAACATCGGCGCCGATATCATCCGGCAAAGCTTCCTCATCGTTCTCTCGGGGATCGTTCTCGCGCTCGCGCTCGCCTTCGGTCTGGGCGGGCGGGAATGGGCCGCGGCGATGCTCGAGCGCTGGTGGCCGAGCGACCGGGGAGAGCGCGGCTGAGCGCGAATCGAGGTTCGATGAACGCGGCGCGGCGATGATTCTCGCGGGCGACATCGGCGGCACGCAGACGCGCTTCGCGCTGTTCGAGGCCGGCCAGCCGCGCGCAGCCTTCGAAGTGCGCTACGAATCCGGCGACTACGCCGGCTTCGGACTGGTGCTGGAACGGTTCGTCGCCGATGCCCGCGCCGCGCTGGGCGGCCTGCCGTGGATCGAGACGGCCTGCCTCGGTGTCGCCGGACCGGTCTCTCCCGGGCGCGTCGAATTGACCAATCTTGCGTGGGTCATCGACGCCGCCGAGGTCGCGCGCTGCCTCGATGTCGAGCGCGTCGCGCTGATCAACGACTTCGCCGCGATCGTGCACGGTCTGGAGAACCTGGGCGAGGGCGATCTTGCCACGCTGCAGGCGGGCGAGCCGGCCGCCGGCGCGCCGCGCGTGGTGCTGGGCGCGGGTACCGGTCTGGGCATCGCCTACGCGGTCGCCTCGCCCGGGGGCGGTTATCGACCGATTCCGGGCGAAGGCGGGCACGGCGCCTTCGCGCCGGCGAACGACGAGCAGGCGGCGCTGTGGAAGTATCTGCACGAGCGCGTCGGCCGCGTCACGCTGGAGCACCTGCTCTCGGGCGCGGGGCTGCGGCGTGTCTACGAATTCGTGCTGGCGCGCGGCGGGTCGAGCGAATCGGCGCCGCTGCGGGCCGAGCTTGCCGCGACCGTCTCGGCCGAGCCGATCACCCGCCATGCGCTCGAGCACGGCGATCCACTCGCGCTCGCGGCGCTGGATCTGTTCATTGCCTGCTACGGCGCGGCCGCCGGCGACCACGCGCTCAACGTGCTGGCGCGCGGCGGCGTGTTCATCGCCGGAGGCATCGTCGCGAGGATCCTGGCGCGGCTTTCGGACGGGGGCTTCATCGCGGCATTCAATGACAAGGCCGCATTCTCCGGGCACGCGCGCCGCATGCCGGTGCACGCGATCGTCAACGAGCGCGTCGGGCTGCAGGGCGCGGCGGCCTTTGCCGCGCGGACCGATTCGGGCGCGGCGGCCTTTGCCGCGCGGACCGATTCGGGCGCGGCCGCGCCCGCCGTGCGAACCACTCCCCCTTGAACTTCATCGAGCACCGACATGACTGAACTGGCGGCGATCACCGCAGTCTGGCCCGGGCGTCCCTATCCGCGCGGCGCAACCTGGGATGGCGAGGGCGTCAATTTCGCGCTGTACTCGCAGGATTCCGACCGGATCGAGCTGTGCATCTTCGATGCGACGGGCAGGCGCGAGCTGCAGCGCATCGCGCTGCGCGAGCGCACCGACGACGTCTGGCACTGCTACCTCCCCGAGGCACGGCCGGGCTTGGTGTACGGCTACCGGGTGCACGGACCCTACAAACCCGAGGAGGGGTTGCGCTTCAACTCGCACAAGCTGCTCGCCGACCCCTATGCGAAGGATTTTGTCGGCTCGCTGCGCTGGAGCGACGCGCTGTACGGCTACACCATCGGCCACAAGCGCGAGGACCTCTCGTTCGACCGGCGCGACAGCGCGGCCTACATGCCCAAGGCGCGCGTGATCGAGCCCGCCTTCACCTGGGGCGACGACCGGCACCCGGATATCGCCTGGCACGACACCGTCATTTACGAACTGAACGTGCGCGGGTTCACCAAGCGCCACCCGGAGGTTCCGCCTTCGCAACAGGGCACCTACGCCGGGCTCGCGTCGGCGCCCGCAATCGAATATCTCAAGCGCCTGGGCGTGACCGCGGTCGAGTTGATGCCGGTACATTTCTACGTCGACGAGCGGCGCTTGTTCGAGACCGGGCTGCGCAACTACTGGGGCTACAACACGCTCGGCTTCTTCGCCCCCGAGCAGCGCTATTCGGCCTCGGGCAAGGTGAAGGAGTTCAAGACGATGGTGAAGACCCTGCACTCGGCGGGGATCGAGGTCATCATCGACGTGGTCTACAACCACAGCTGCGAGGGCAACGAGCGCGGCCCGACGCTGTCGTTTCGCGGCATCGACAACGCCGCCTACTACCGGCTCGCGCCCGGCGAGCGCCGCCGCTACCAGGACTTCACCGGCTGCGGCAATACCCTCAACCTCGTGCATCCGCGCACGCTCCAGCTGGTGATGGATTCTCTGCGTTATTGGGTCGAGGAGATGCACGTCGACGGGTTTCGCTTCGACCTCGCCTCGGCGCTGGCGCGGGAGGACTCGAACGTCGACCAACTCGGGGCTTTCTTCGATGTCGTGCGCCAGGATCCGGTGCTCAATCGGATCAAGTTGATCGCCGAACCCTGGGATATCGGCCACGGCGGCTACCAGGTCGGCAATTTCCCGCTTGGCTGGGCCGAGTGGAACGATCGCTACCGCGACGGCATGCGCGCGTACTGGAAGGGCGACGGCGGCGTAATCGGCGAATTCGCACGCCGGCTGACCGGATCGTCCGACCTGTACGGCCGGTCCGGGCGCAATCCGTTCGCGAGTATCAACTTCATCACCGCGCACGACGGCTTCACCCTCAACGATCTCGTCTCGTATAACGACAAGCACAACGAGGCGAACGGCGAATCGAATCGCGACGGACACGACAACAATCTCTCGTGGAACTGCGGTGTCGAGGGGCCGAGCGACGATGCGGAGATTCGCGGCTTGCGCGAACGCCAGAAACGCAATTTTCTCGCCACGCTGCTGCTTTCGCAGGGCGTGCCGATGCTGCTCGCCGGCGATGAAATGGGACGCACGCAGGGCGGCAGCAACAACGCCTACTGCCAGGACAACGAGACGACCTGGCTCGATTGGTCCGCGGCAGGTGACAAGGGCGAACTGCTCGAATACACGCGCCGACTGATCGCGCTGCGCCGGGCGCATCCGAGTTTCAGGCGGCGCGACTTCTTCCAGGGCCGGCCGCTGCATGGCGGCGGCGTGCAGGACATCCTGTGGATCAAGCCCGACGGCACCGAAATGACCGATGACGAATGGGAGCACAGCCATGCGCGGTCGCTCGGCGTGTACCTTGCGGGCGCCGCGCTCGTCGAGGTCGACGCCAAGGGGCGGCCGCTGCGCGACGTCGATTTCCTGATGCTGTTCAATGCGCATCACGACGATGTCGAGTTCGTGATGCCCGCGCTTCCGGGAGAATCCTGGCGTGCGCTGCTCGACACGGCGTTTGCCGAAGGCAATCACCCCGGCCTGCGCTGCGCGGCGGGGGAGAAGTACGTCCTGCGCGGGCGCTCGCTCGCCTTGCTCACGCGGAGCGCGTGATGAGGTGGGCGCACCGTATGCCCTTCGGCGCCGAGCTGCAAACGGGCGGCGCGACGCGGTTTCGCCTCTGGGCGCCGGGCGCGGCGGGGGTCGACCTCGAGGTGGAGAACGATTCGGGCCGGGCGCGCATGCCGATGCGCGCGCTCGACGCAGGCTGGCACGAACTGGTCGCCCCCGGCGTGCCGGCGGGTACGCGGTACCGCTTCGTGCTGCCCGACGGCCTGTCGGTGCCCGACCCCGCCTCGCGCCGCAATCCGCTCGATGTGCATGGCCCGAGCGAGGTCGTCGATCCGCTCGCCTACGCATGGCACGACGATGACTGGCGCGGCCGGGCCTGGGAGGAGGCGGTACTCTACGAGTTGCATATCGGGACCTTCACCCCCGAGGGCACGTTCGCCGCGGCGCGCGGGCGGCTGGCCGATCTCGCCGAGCTCGGCATCACCGCGGTGGAACTCATGCCGGTGGCGGACTTTCCCGGCAAGCGCAACTGGGGCTACGACGGCGTGTTGCCGTACGCGCCCGAGGCAAGCTATGGCACTCCCGACGATCTCAAGGCGCTGGTCGACGCCGCGCACGGCCTCGGACTGATGGTGCTGCTCGATGTGGTCTACAACCATTTCGGGCCCGAGGGCAACTACCTGCACACGTACTGTCCGCAGTTCTTCAACCCCGCGCACCCGACGCCGTGGGGCGCCGCGATCAATTTCGACGGCGAGGCGAGTCGCACGGTGCGCGACTATTTCGTGCATAACGCGCTCTACTGGGTCGGCGAATACCGTCTCGACGGCCTGCGGCTCGATGCGGTGCATGCGATTCGCGACGAGTCGAATCCCGACATCGTGAGCGAGATCGCGCACGCGATCGCCGAGGGGCCCGGGCGCGAGCGCCGCGTGCATCTCGTGCTCGAGAACGACCGCAACGAATCCCATTACCTCGAGCGCGCAGCGGGCCACGCGCCGGACTGCGCCACCGCTCAGTGGAACGACGATCTCCACCACGCGCTGCACGTGCTCGTCGCGCGCGAGGTCGACGGCTACTACGCCGATTACGCCGATGCGCCGGTCGAGCGGCTCGCGCGCGCCCTCGCCGAGGGATTCGTCTACCAGGGCGAGGCGTCCGCGTTTCGCGGCGGCGCGCCGCGCGGCGAACCGAGCCGCCATCTGCCGCCCGCGGCCTTCATCTCGTTCCTGCAGACGCACGACCAGGTCGGCAACCGCGCCTACGGGGAGCGCCTCGATCGGCTGAGCGATCCGGCGATGCTCGATGCGGCGCTCGCCTGCCTGCTGCTCGCGCCGCAGACGCCGATGCTGTTCATGGGAGAGGAATTCGCCGCGTCGACGCCGTTTCTCTTCTTCTGCGATTTCGGGCCCGACCTCGCCGAGGCGGTCTCGCGCGGCCGGCGCGAGGAGTTCGCGCAATTCGCGGCATTCAGCGATCCGGTGGCGCGCGCGCGGATTCCAGATCCGGGCGACCCCGCGAGCTTCGAGCGTTCGAAGCTCGCCTGGTTCGAGCGCGATGCACCGCCGCACGGCACGCGGCTGGCGCTGGTGCGCAAGCTGCTTGCACTGCGCCGGCGCCACCTCGTGCCGCACCTCGCCGGCATGACGCGCGGCGCCACCTATGTCGTCGTCAACGGCGCGCCGCATGTCGAGTGGACGCTCGGCGACGGCGCGCGCTGGCATCTGGCGGTCAATTTGTCGCGCCACGACGCGAGTCTGTCTGAAGCGCCGCGCGGGGAAACCGTGTATTCGGCCGGCACGTTTCCCGAGTACGGCGCCTTGCGTCTCGCGCCGGCGGGGATCATCGTGACGCTGGAGCCGGTATGAGCGAGACGCGCGCCGCGCTCGAGCGTTTGTGCGCCGGCGCCGGCCTGCGCGCCGACTATCACGACATCTGGGGCAAGCGTCACGAAGTCGCCGATGCGAACCTGGTCGCCTTGCTCGCCGAACTGGGCGTCGATGCCGCCGAGCCCTTGCGTGCCGGCGCGCTCGCGCAGGCGGCGCAGGCCGATCTGCTCGAGCCGGTCACGCTCGTCGCGCCCGGGTCGGACGCGTGGCGCATTGCGCTGCGCGACGCGAGCCGCGGTGCCGCCGGAGCGCTACGCTGGGTGATCGAGGAGGAGGGCGGCCGGCGACACGAGGGGGAATGTCCTGCCGATGCGGAGTCGCTCGCGCCGGGGGTCGCGCTCGAACGCGGTTATCACCGCCTCGTCGTGCACGGTGCGCAGGGCGCGCACGGCGAAACGCTGCTCATCGCCGCCCCGGAGCGCTGCTGGCGGCCCGCGGCGCTCGATGACGGCGCGCGCGTATGGGGTCCGGCATTGCAGCTCTATGCATTGCGCTCGGAACGTAATTGGGGCATCGGCGATTTCAGTGATCTGGCGCGCCTGGTGGATCATTTCGCCGCGCGCGGCGCGGCGCTGGTCGGGCTCAATCCGCTGCACGCGTTGTTTCCGCACAACCCGGCGCACGTCAGCCCGTACAGCCCCTCGTCGCGCCAGCGCCTCAACGTGCTGTACCTCGATGTCGAGTCGATCGCCGACCTGGGCGAGTGCGGCGCGGCGCGCGAGCGTCTCCAGGCGCCGGAATTCCAGGCACGCCTCGCGCGTCTGCGCGAAACCGAGCTGGTCGACTATCCCGGCGTCGCGGCGGCGAAGCTCGAGGTACTCGAACTGCTGTACGCGAATTTCCGCTCCCGCCATCTGGACAACGAATCGCGCAGCGCGCGCGCGCACGAGTTCCGTGCGTTCCAGGAATTCGCGGGTCCGGCGTTGCGCCGGCATGCGCTGTTTGAATCGCTGCAGGCGCATTTTCACGCCGCCGATTCCGCGGTCTGGGGCTGGCCCGTCTGGCCGCAGGCCTACCGCGACCACGCGAGCGAGGCGGTGGCGCGCTTTGCCGCTGAGCGCGTCGAGCGGGTGGAGTTCTACGAATACCTGCAGTGGCAGGCCGAGTTGCAGCTCGCGCGAGTCGGCGCGCGCTGCGAGGCGCTCGGCCTTGCGCTCGGCCTGTACCTCGACCTGGCCGTGTCGGTGGACCGCGCGGGGTCCGACGCCTGGGCCGACTCCGGGTGCTACGCGCTCGGTGCGAGCATCGGTGCGCCGCCCGACGACTTCAACCTGAAAGGCCAGGACTGGGGCCTGCCGCCGCTGCGACCGAACGCGTTGCGGCGCGCGCGCTACGCGCCGTTCATCGGCGTTTTGCGCGAATCGATGCGCCATGCGGGTGCGCTGCGCATCGACCATGTCATGGGGTTGATGCGCCTGTTCTGGATCCCGGCCGGCGCCGAGCCGCGCGACGGCGCCTATGTGCATTACCCCTTCGACGAGTTGCTCGCGATCGTGGCGCTCGAGAGCCACCGCAACCGCTGCCTGGTGATCGGGGAGGATCTCGGCACGGTGCCCGACGAGGTGCGCGCGGCGCTCGGACGCGCCGGTGTGCTGTCGTACCGGCTGTTGTATTTCGAGCGCGATGGCGCGGGTGATTTCAGGGCGGGCGCCGACATGCCACGCGAGGCGCTGGTGGCGGTGAGTACGCACGATCTGCCGACGCTGGCAGGCTGGTGGGACGGCGTCGACCTGCGCCTGCGCCAGTCGCTCGATCTGTTTCCGAGCGATGCGGTACGCGAGGCGCAAATCCTGGCGCGCGCGCAGGACCGCGTGCGGTTGCTGTTCGCGCTCGAGCGCGCGGGGCTGTTGCCCGAGGGGATTCGACCCGACGCGCCGCCTCCCACGCTCGATGCGCCGCTCGCCGAAGCGGTGCATGCGTACGCCGCGGCGGCCCCCGCGCGCGTAATGGTCCTGCAGCTCGAGGACCTGCTCGGCGTCGCCGAGCAGGCCAATCTTCCGGGCACCGTCGATCAGCACCCCAACTGGCGCCGCAAGCTGCCGCTCGCCATCGGGGCGATCGCCGAGGATCCGCGCGTCGCCTCGTGTGCGCGCCGGCTCGCGGAGATCCGCCCGCATCCGCAGCGGCGCGCGCCGGCGCACGCCGCCGGAGCCCGGGTGCCGCGCGCGACCTACCGGCTCCAGTTCAACCGCGACTTCACGTTCGATGACGCGGTGCGCGTCGTCCCCTATCTCGCGAAGCTCGGCGTCAGCCACGTGTACTGCTCGCCGATCCTGCGCGCCCGTGCGGGCAGCACGCACGGCTACGACATCGTCGACCATACGAAGCTCAACCCCGAGATCGGCGGCGAGGCGGGTTTCGAGCGCTTCTGCGCCGCGCTCGAAGCGCAGGGCCTGGGGCAGATCTTCGACATGGTGCCCAATCACATGGGCGTGCACGGCGCGGACAACCAATGGTGGATGGACGTGCTCGAGAACGGACCCGCTGCGGCCTGCGCCAAGTACTTCGATATCGACTGGCAGCCGGTGAACGCCGATCTGCGCGGCAAGGTGCTGCTGCCGGTGCTGGGCGAGCATTACGGCAATGTTCTCGACAAGGGTGAACTGGTGCTGCGCTTCGAACCCGAAGCCGGAGCGTTCGCGCTGCGCTACTACGAGCATCGTTTTCCGATCGATCCGCGTGAAATTCCCGCGATCCTGCGCCGGGTCGAGGCCTTGCTGCCCGCCGAAGGGGTCTCCGAGGACGACCGCGCGGCGCTGTCGAGCCTCGCGGCGGCGTTCGGGCACCTGCCGCCGCGCGACACCGAAGATCCGGCGGGGCGCGCCGAGCGCGCGCGCGACAAGGAAATTCTCAAGCGACGCCTGGCGCGACTGGTCGCGCGCTGCGCGGCGGTCGCGCAGACGATCGACGCGACACTCGCCGAGTGCAATGCGCCGCCGCGCGAGTCGCTGCACGCGCTGCTCGAGGCGCAGGGCTACCGGCTCGCGTACTGGCGCGTCGCGTCCGACGAAATCAACTACCGCCGCTTCTTCGACATCAACGAACTTGCCGCGCTGCGCATGGAGGACGACGAGGTGTTCGACGCGACGCACGGCTTCGCCCTGCAGCTCGCGGTGCAGGGCAGGGTCGCCGGTCTGCGCATCGACCATCCGGACGGCCTGTTCGATCCCGAGCGCTACTTCGCGCGCATCCAGCAGAGCTACGCGCGGCTGGCCGGCATCGATCCGCTCGCGCAAGCGGACGGCAGGCCCGCGCGGCCGCTGTACGTTCTTGCCGAGAAGATCACCGCGCGGCACGAGCACGTGCCCGAGACCTGGGCGCTGCACGGGACCACCGGCTACCGCTTCGCGGCGGTGGTGAACGGCCTGTTCGTGGATGGCAGCGCGCGCGCGCGTATCGACCGCATCTGGCGCGCATTCGTCGGCGGTGGCTTCACGTTCGAGGAAGCCGCCTATCGCGGCAAGCGCGCGATTACCGTAAGCGCGCTCGCCTCGGAGCTGACCGTGCTCGCGACCGAACTGTTGCGCATCGCGCGCGCCGACCGACGCACGCGCGACTACACGTTCTACACGTTGCGCGCGGCGCTTTCCGAAGTCGCGGCCTGCCTGCC
This sequence comes from Betaproteobacteria bacterium, assembly GCA_029858545.1. Taxonomy (GTDB): domain Bacteria; phylum Pseudomonadota; class Gammaproteobacteria; order Burkholderiales; family SG8-39; genus JAOUFA01. The sequence goes on along the minus strand of JAOUFA010000029.1, from coordinate 6,432 downwards.
CGTGTACCGCACCTACATAGCGGACAAACCCTCGGCGCAGGACCTGCGTTACATCGACTGGGCGGTTGCCCACGCCACCCGCCGCAGCCGCGCTGCGGATACGAGCATTTTCGGCTTCGTGCGCCAGGTGCTGCTCGGCGCTGCCGCGGAAGGGGCGCCGCCCGAGCTCGCCGCGCGCGTGCTGCGTTTCGCGATGAAGTTCCAGCAGTTCACTTCGCCGGTCGCCGCCAAGGGGGTCGAGGACACGGCGTTCTACCTTTTCAACCGGCTCGTCTCGCTCAACGAGGTCGGCGCCGACCCCGAGGTGTTCGGGTTCACCGTGCGCGCCTTCCATGGCGCGAGCAGCGACCGCGCCGCGCGCTGGCCGTACACCATGCTCGCGACCTCGACGCACGACAACAAGCGCTCCGAGGACGTGCGCCAGCGCATCAATGTGATCTCGGAGACGCCCGCGGCGTGGCGGTTGCTGCTGCGCCGCTGGAGTGCGCTCAACCGGGCACGGCGCACGCCGCTCGAGGACGATCATGCGCCCTCGGCGAACGACGAGTATCTGCTCTACCAGACGCTGCTCGGGACCTTTCCGGTGCACGAGGTCGGCGGCGATGCGCTCGAGGCCTACTGCGCGCGTATCGAGCAATATGCCGTGAAGGCGGCGCGCGAGGCGAAGGCACACACGAGTTGGATCAGTCCGAACGAGGACTACGAGCGCGCGCTCGTCAATTTTCTGCGCGGGATCCTCGATTCCCGGCGGTCGAATCCGTTTCTCGACGATTTGCGTGCGCAGGCTGACCGCCTCGCCTGGTTCGGCGCGCTGAACAGCCTGTCGATGGTGCTCATCAAGTTCACCTCGCCGGGCGTGCCCGACCTCTACCAGGGCAACGAGTTGATGGACCTGAGCCTGGTCGATCCCGACAACCGCCGGCGGGTCGACTACGCGCTGCGCGAGCAGACCCTCGACGCGCTGCGGGGCACCGCAGCGGGCGAATTGCCGGGTATCGCGCAGGCGCTCGCCGCGGCGCCGCACGACGGGCGCGCGAAGCTGCTGGTTACCGCGCAGCTGCTGGATCTGCGGCGCCGCCATCTGCTGCTGATGCGCGACGGCTCCTACGCGGGTCTCGCGGTGCGTGGCGCGCGGGCGGCGCATGTCGTCGCGTACGCGCGCCAGCACGCGTCGAGCAAGCTGGTGGTGATCGCCGGACGCCTGTTCGCGCGGCTGCTCGGCGATGCGCAGCGCCTGCCGCTCGGCGAAGCGGTGTGGGGCGACACGGCGGTCGCGGCGAGCGGGCTCGCCGAGGGCACCCCGCTCACCAACGTGCTGACCGGCGAAAAGCTCGCGGTGCGCGACGGTGCGATTGCGCTCGCGGGCGCGTTCGCCCATTTTCCGGCAGCGGCGTTTCTGACCGGCAACGCGGACTGAGGCGAGCGTTCCGCGCCGTCTACTTGTACGGACTCCCGGCCGCCGCGGTGTTGTCCGACGGCGGGGCCGCGCCGAGCGCGGGCGTCGGGACGTAGTGCGGCGGAACGGCGCCTCCGGCGGCCGACCGCAGGCGGGCCTGCTGCGGGGTCTCGAGCAAGGCCGCCGCGGCGAGCGCGGCCTTGCGATCGACTTCGACCGGGCCGGGTTGGTCGGGCGGGGGCATCATGCTCGCGGGGTAGTAGGCGATGGTCCTGGCGTGCAGCGGATCGACCTTCTTGCGCGGATCGATATCGCGCTGGTTGCTGCCGCGCGGGGCGACCGCCACGCCGTCGACGAACTCGTGATCGAACCACCATTTCTTGACCGGATTGCGGGTGCCGTTGCCGAGGCGATCGTCGAGCCAGGTCGCGATCGGCACCAGCAGCGGCTTGAGCCATAGCGCGTTGACACCGAGCCAGCTCGCGGCGCGCGTCAGCCACCCGCCGTCGGCGTCCACCACCTTGTTGATCGGGCAGGTCTTCATGCAGCGGCCGCAGGCCGAGCCCTTCGGATTGGTTACCCGGTAGCGCGCGCAGCGCTCGACGTCGGGTTTCCAGATTTCGTAGCCGTTGAACATCACCTTGTCGCCGAACGGAATCGCGCTGCACGGGCACTCTCGCGCGCACTTCAGGCAGTTGGCGCAGAAATACTGCAGGCCGAAATCGATAGGCCGGTCGACCTCCAGCGGAAGATCGGTCGTGAACACCACCGACTTGAATCTCGGACCGACGAAGGGGTTGAGCACCAGCTCGCCGATGCGGCTGAGTTCCCCCAGCCCGGCCCACAGCACGAGCGGGAGCTGGAGCACGTCGCTGTCGGCGTTGGTTTGCGATCGGGCGGGAAAGCCGTGGCCGCGCAGGAACTCGGCCATGATTCCCGCAATTTCGGCGCCGCGCAGATAGCCGCGCATCGACTGCGCGCCCGATATCCAGTCGTCGCCGCTCGCCCCCTCCATGGTGTCGAAACCCTGGTCGATCAGCATCACCACGGCGTAGCGGTGATACGGTTCGATCGCGTTGCCGTCCTCCTTGTGCGAATACCAGGCATAGCGCGGAATCTCGCAGATCCCGGTCAGGTCGGAGCCGAGGAAATACGAGAGCGACTTGATCGCGCGCGCGTTGGAGGCGGGATTGCCGAAGCCGCTCGAGTCCGACTTGCCAAGTTCGCCGTCCTGCAGCGGAACCAGCGCGCGAATCGACTGCAGCAGGCTGTACGAGAGCGGCGTCTTGAACGCGAACCGCTTGCGCTCGTGCCGGGCCTTGTCGCCCAGATCCCCATGCAGCGCGCGCTGGAAGAACGCCGCGCGCTTGGGTACGCGCGGCACCTCGTCGTCGAGGATCAGCGTCGTTGGCCGATCCACCCGTTTGACGGTTTCCATCGGGTAGCGGCTCAGGTGCGAGGCGCGCTTCGCCTGGCGGTTGCGCTCCCTGCCCGACTGTGCGCCGTCGATCCCCCACCAGTAGCGCAGGCCCTTGGCGCCGAGCGCTGCGGCGTGCAGCGGCCGGTCGGGAATCAGTTCGTAGTCGGTCGACAGCGCCGCGACCGAGAATCGCCGCGCCAGATACGGATTCTCGATACCGTCGTCCGCGCGCACCGCGAGGCCGGAGAGTACCGCGAGTTTCTCCAGATCGAGCGCGCACCGTCCCGCGACATGACCTTGCGCGGCGAAGCCCATGCAGCGGATATGCCCGGCAAGCACGGCGATGATTTCCGCGGCACGCATTGCGGCGACCGCGGCAGCGGCGTCGCGTGTCCAGCCGCGGGCCGGATTGTCCGGTTCGGGTCGGCGTCCATGTTCGACCAGGATGACCACCGAGAACGGATGCGCTTGCTTCGGCAGACCAGGGAGCCAGGCCGAGTCGGGCACGCGGCAGATGCCGACCTGACTTGCGTCCATGAAGTAGGCCGCACCCTTGATATCCGCGACGCGCGGTTCGAGTTCCCCGGGCAGCGGCGCGCGCGTGGGCGCGACCGGACCCTCGGCAAAGCGCGTAAAGACTTCGCGGTAGTGATCCGCCGCCCGTGTGAGCAAGGTTTCGGACGGAAGGCTGGGTGCGGGGGTCTGCGGCGGCGACAGCCGTTCGCGTTCCAGCACCCGGTCATCGCGCGGCAGGGATTCCAGCGGAAAGGGGCCGAAATGAAATGGCCGGTCCTTCGAGCGCGGGTGAATCAGCATGCTAGCCGACCCGGTTAGCGAGCCGCCGAAGGGCGGCGCAAATCGGCCAGGTGCGGGTACTTCTCCGTCAGCAGCGAGCCGTGGTAGTAGGTCGTCTTGAACGCCGGTTGCGCGCGGATCAGGTCCAGCCAGCGCGCGACGGCGGGCCGCCCGGCCCAGCTCGCGCCGAGGTTGACGTCGTCCATGCGCACGATCACCGGCATGATCGCGATGTCGGCGAGCGTCAGGTTCTTGCCCATCAGCCAGGGCCCGCCGCTCTCGCCGATCCATTCGTCCATCCGCGCGACCGCGCGACTCAGACGGTCGAGCGCCTGGTCCATTTCCTTTTTTGGAAAACCGGTGCGACCCATGCCGAGCAGGAACTCCTTGCGCAGCGGTTTTGATTCGGCGAGCGCAACGAAAGCCTCCTCGCTCATTTTCTGGAAGTGCGGCAGGAACGCGAGGTTGTACGAGGGCACGCGCACCGCGGGGGTCGGGATTTCGTCGATGTAGCGCATCATCCAGCGCATGCGCGCACGCTCGACCGGATCGCCGGGGGTGAACGGAGAGACGTCGCCGCGGATTTCGTCCAGGTATTCGATGATCACCGCCGAATCGAGCACCGTGCGCCCGCGATGGATCAGCGCCGGGACCACGCCGTTCGGATTGATCTTCAGATATTCGGGTTTGAGCTGGTCGCCGGAGAACAAATCGAGCTTGTGTTCTGCAAACGCCAGGCCCTTCGCATTCAGCACGAAGCGTACGCGCTGGCTGCAGGTCGATTGCGGGGCGTTGTGAAGGATGTATTCGGTCATCGGGAAGGGAACTCCGGGGAGCGGTTCGGCGGGCGACGATGGCGGGGACGAAGCAGTGTAACGCCGAACCGGCTGCGAACCGCGCCTCGGCACGGCGTTGCGCAGCGAAACAGTGGTTGCGCCGGATTGACCGCGCTACGGGCCGAGTCTACGCTTGTCGCTTCGCATGGAGGTAACATCGATGAGAATCCTGATGTTGTTGCTCGCCGCGCTGCGTGCGGCGCCCGCGGCCGCGCAGCACGCCCGGCCTTCGCGGCCACTCACTTGGCGGGTCGCCTATCCGCCGGGTGCGCTCACCGACGCCCTCGCGCGCGCGGTGAGCGGGCGGCTCTTGCCTGCGCTCGGCCAGCCCATCGTGGTGGAAAATCGGCCCGGCGCGGGAACGCTGCGCACTTCGGGCGCCCGGGTGGACTGACATGGCCACGCCCGTCATCGACGTCCACACCCACGTTCTCAACCACGCCTGGCTCAAGCTGCTCGAACAGCATGGCCGCCCGCGTTATACGCTGAAGACCGTGACCGGCGGGCTGCGCGCGATCCATCTCGACGGCGCGCCGTTCATGACCCCGGTGCCTGAGATGTTCGACTGGGACCTGCGCATCCGCAACATGGATAAGGTTGGGATCGATGTCTCGGTGGTGTCGCTCACCTGCCCGAACTGCTACTGGGGCGGGGAGGCGGTGAGCCTCCAGGCGGCGAGAATCATGAACGACGAAATGGCCAACGCGCGCAAGGCGCGGCCCGACCGTATCCAGTGGTTCTGCTCGCTGCCCTGGCAGTACCCGAAGGCGGCGCTGAAGGAACTCGCGCGCGCGACCAAGGCCGGCGCCTGCGGCGTGATGGTGCTCGCCAATGTCGCCGAGCGTCCGCTCACCGATCCGCTGTTCGCGCCGATCTGGCAGGCGATCGACGCGAAGAAACTGCCGGTGCTGGTGCACCCGACCGCTCCGCCGGGGGTGCGCGAAATGGACATGACGCAGTTCCAGCTCACCGCGTCGATCGGCTTCACCTTCGACACCTCGCTCGCGGTGTCGCGCATGATGTTCGACGGATTTTTCGATCGCTATCCGAATGTGCGGATCATCGCCAGCCACGGGGGCGGCGCGCTGCCCTTTCTGATCGGCAGGCTCGACCAGTGCTACGAGCATATCCCGGCCTGCCGCGTGAAGCTCGGCGAGAAACCGAGCCTCGTCGCGCGGCGCATCTGGGCCGATGCGGTGGTGTTCAGCGACGACGCGCTGGCGATGGCGGTGCGCGTGTTCGGCTCGGACCGCGTTCTCTACGGATCGGACTACCCGCATACGATCGGCGACCCGATCGGCTGCCTGGCGCGCGTCGACCGGCTGCCCGACGGGGTACGCAATCGCGTGCGCTCGGGAAATGCCGGGCGGATATTCGAATTTCGATAGTGACCTGCGCCAGGGAAGCGGATGATCTCGTCGGCGATCTCGGCTTGAGCCGATTACCCGCTGACGTGGATCAAGGCCCGGGTCTTTCGGATGTGCATAATCTGGACTGAAGCGGACGCCCGTTTGGGCGGTCTTCCCTTGCTTGACTGATCCTCAGGGATCGCGAAGCGCCGGACCGCATCGCGCTGCCGGCACACAAGAAACGCCGCACCCGCCGGCGCGCGAGGCGCGCCGCCGGCAAGGGTGCGTACGCCGACCCCCCTCAGTCGATCTTGACCCGGAGGCGCTTGGCCTTTTCGATCTTGGGCAGCGTCAGTTCGAGCATGCCGTCTTTCAGGTGGGCGCTCGCCTTCGAGGCGTCGACCGCGCAGGGCAGCCCGAGGCTGCGGATGAATTCGCCGCCGCCGATCTCGCAACGGTAGTAGTCGGCCTTCTCCTCCTTCGCTTCGCGCATGATCTTGCCCTTGATCGTGACCGACGTATCGTTCACCGAGATTTCCAGATCCTTCTTCTCCACGCCCGGAACCTCGGCGCGTATCACCACGCTATCCTCGCCATCGAGCACGTCCATGCGCGGAATCCGCATTTCGAGCGGCT
>JAOUFA010000028.1 GCA_029858545.1 Betaproteobacteria bacterium | reverse complement strand
TCTCGAAGTAAGTGCGCGCCTACCGGAGGCTGCTCGAGGGTCTCGCCGCGGCCGCCGCGCTCATCCTGGGCGCGGCCGCGTTCGCGGTGAGCCTCGATGTCGTATTGCGCAATACCGGCTGGGGCGGGTTTCCCTGGGTGCTCGAGGCCTCCGAATACGCGCTGCCACTGGCGACTTTTCTGGTCGCGCCGTGGCTGCTGCTCCGCAACGAGCACGTGCGTCTCGATATCCTGTTGCACATGGCATCCGCGGCGCTCGCGCGCGCGCTTGACGTCGCGGCCAACCTGGCGGGTCTCGCTGTCAGCCTGCTCCTGGTGGTCTACGGGCTGCGCGCCATCATCAACTCCGCGCGACAGGGTTCGATGATCGTGAAGAGCATGGAGTTTCCCGAGTGGTGGCTGTACGCGCCGGTGCCGCTTTGTTTCGCGCTGCTCGCGATCGAATTCCTGCGGCGCCTCGTCGTGCGCGAGGCACATGCCCTGGGCTCCGGCCCACAGGCCTGAGGCAGGTTAACCATGGCCTGGTGGCTCGCGGCGTGCATACTTTTTGGTTTTCTGACGGCGTTGTTCCTCGTCGGTCTGCCCGCGGCCTTCGCGTTCCTGTTCATCAACATCGTCGGTGCCTGGGTGTGGCTCGGCGGCGACGCGGGTTTGATCCAGTTGGTACGCAACGGCGTCGCATCGATCGCCTCGTTCTCGCTCACGCCGATTCCCTTCTTCGTGCTGATGGGCGAGGTGCTGTTTCACACCGGGGTAGCGATGAAGGCGATCGACGCGATCGACCGCCTGATCTGGCGCGTGCCGGGAAGATTGTCGGTAGTGGCGGTCGTCGCGGGCACGGTGTTTTCGGCGATCTCCGGATCGACCATCGCGACGACGGCGCTGCTCGGCAGCCTGTTGCTGCCGGACATGCTGCGACGCGGCTATCACCCAAATATGGCGATGGGACCGATCATGGCGATCGGTGGCGTCGACATGCTGATTCCGCCCTCCGCGCTTACCGTGTTGCTCGGCAGCCTCGCCGGCATCTCGATCTCGAAACTGCTGGTCGCCGGCATCGTTCCGGGCGTGCTGCTCTCGACCGCCTTCGTCACCTGGATTGTGCTGCGCGCGGCGCTGAACCCGTCGCTGGCACCGGCGTTCGCGCACGAGGAGATTCACGGCTGGGCACGCTGGCGGCCGCTCGTCGTGTACGTCGTGCCTCTGCTCGCGATCTTCGCGGTGGTGGTGGCGGTCATGGCGGCCGGCTGGGCGACGCCGACCGAATCGGCGGCGATCGGCGCGGTCTCGACCGTGGCGGTTGCCTGGATCTACCGGTCGCTCACCCCCAAGAACCTGATGAAAGCGCTGATGGGTACTGCGGCGATCTCGGGAGTCATTCTCTTCATCATCGTGGGGGCGACGACTTTTGCGCAGATCCTCGCCTTCTCGGGGGCAACCAATGGCCTGGTGGACGCAATCCGGGATGCGCAATTCGGCCCCTGGACGGTGCTGTTCGCGATGATGCTTATTCTGCTCGTGCTCGGTTGCTTCGTCGACCAGGTGAGCATGATGCTCATCAGCCTGCCCTTCTTCATGCCGCTGGTCGACGTCTACGGTTTCGACAAGATCTGGTTCGGGGTACTGTTCTTGATGTGCATGCAGCTCGGACTCCTGACGCCGCCGTTCGGCATGCTGCTGTTCACGATGAAGAGCGTCGCACCCAAACAGATCTCGATGCAACAGGTCTGGAGCGCCGTGACCCCTTATGTTGTCATGGGCCTGATTGGTCTTATCGCAGTTATGGTCATCCCGGCGCTCGCTACCTGGCTGCCCCAGTTATTGATACGGTGACGACATGGAACGCTCGTTCGCAGAGGAAGTCGAGAAACTGAAACTGGGTGAAGGCGATGTCTTCCATGGCGAAGGCATTCTAGCGGTCACCAAGGCGCTGCTTCAATCGGGCGTCGCCTATGTCGGCGGCTACCAGGGCGCGCCGGTATCGCACATGATGGACGTGCTGAACGACGCGCGCGACATCCTCGATGATCTGGGGGTGCACGTCGAGACCAATGCCAACGAGGCGGGCGCCGCGGCGATGCTCGGCGCGTCGATCAACTACCCCCTGCGCGGGGCGGTCACCTTCAAGTCGACGGTCGGCACCAACGTCGCCTCCGACGCCCTCTCCAACCTCGCCTCGGCGGGCGTCAAGGGCGGCGCATTGATCGTGCTGGGCGAAGACTATGGCGAGGGTTCGTCGATCATCCAGGAGCGCAGCCACGCCTTCGCCATGAAGTCGCAGATCTGGCTGCTCGATCCGCGCCCCAACCTGCCGAAGATCGTCGAGATGGTCGAGCAGGGTTTCGAATTGTCGGAAGCATCGAACACGCCGGTGATGCTTGAACTGCGCATCCGCGCCTGCCACGTGCAGGGCAGCTTTACCACGCGGGCCAACCGCGCGCCGCTCATCTCGCGCAACCGTGCGATCGCCGAACCCGAGTTCGACTACGGCCGCATCTGCCTGCCGCCCGCCACCTATGCGCAGGAAAAGCACAAGATCGAGGTGCGCTGGCCGGCGGCAGTGCAGTTTGTCCGCGCGCGCCGCCTGAACGAATTGTTCGCAGGCGAACTGGACGAAATCGGCATCATTTGCCAGGGCGGACTGTACAACGCGACGCTGCGCGCGCTCTCGCAACTCGGCCTCGCCGACATCTTCGGCACCACGCGGATCCCCATCTATTGTCTGAACGTCACCTATCCGCTGGTGCCCGAGGAGGTGGTCGGTTTCTGCGCGGGCAAGCGCGCGGTGCTGATGGTCGAAGAAGGCCAGCCGGCCTACCTGGAGGACGCGGTCTCAGCGCTGTTGCGCCGTCACGAGGTGAACGGTACGCGCCTGTACGGCAAGAACAGCCTGCCCGCGGAGCAGTGCGTGCTGCCGCTCGCCGGCGAGTACACGGGCGAGGTGATGCTCGCGGGCGTCGCGCGCTTCGTGCGCGACGCCGCCCCGCAGGGCGTCGACCGCGCGCGGCTCGACGCGACCTTCAATGCGCTCACCGCACCGAAACAACGTGCTGCCGAACTGTTCGGCGCACCGCTGCCGACGCGGCCGCCGGGCTTCTGCGTCGGCTGCCCCGAGCGGCCGGTGTTCGCCGCGATGAAAGTCGCCGCGAAGGATATCGGTGCCTTCCACGTCTCGGCCGACATCGGCTGCCATACCTTCGCGACGCTGCCGCCGTTCAATCTCGGCAACACCGTGCTCGGCTACGGCCTGGGACTCGCCTCCAACTCGGCAATCGATCCGATGCTCGGACGGCGCAGTTTGACAGTGATGGGCGACGGCGGCTTCTGGCACAACGGCCTTACCTCGGGGATCGCCAACGCCGTGTTCAACAAGGACGACGGCGTGCTGGTGATCATGAAGAACGGCTACAGCTCGGCGACCGGCACTCAGGAACTGCCTTCGAGCCCTCAGCACAGCGAGCACAAGGCCGATATGGGTATCGAGCGCCTGCTAAAGAGCCTGGGCCTGAAATGGCTGCGTACCGTGGACAACTATCGTGTCGGTGCTGTAGCCGGCGTCATCAAGGAAGCCATGGCCGCCCCGCACACGGGACTCAAGGTCATCATCGCGGATGGGGAATGTCAGCTCGAACGACAGCGGCGCCTCCGACCCATCACCGCCCGGCTTCTTGCCGACGGCAGGCGTACGGTCCGGGTAAAGTACGGCGTGGACGAGGATAGCTGCACGGGAGATCATTCGTGCATCCGGCTCTCGGGCTGTCCGACCCTCACCGTGAAGGACAATCCCGATCCCTTGCGCCGCGATCCGGTGGCGACGGTGATCGACGGCTGCGTGGGCTGCGGGCTGTGCGGGGAAAACGCGCACGCGGCGATTCTGTGTCCATCGTTCTACCGGGCGGAGGTGGTGCAGAATCCCAATTTGTGGGATCGGTTGGTACACGGATTGCGTGCAATGCTGATTGGTTTTGTGGCGCCGAGGATCGCCTGAATCGAGGCGCGGTTGGAAACATCCCTTCGATCTGCAAATCACATTGGGTAACCGGCAGTAACACAGGGAATTCAGACAGTCCATGGAACGTTCATTCACGACGGAAATCGAAAGCCTCAAACTCGGCGATGGCGAGGTGTTTCACGGCGAAGGTATCCTCGCGGTGACCAAGGCGCTGCTCCAGTCGGGCGTCGCCTACGTCGGCGGCTACCAAGGCGCGCCGGTGTCTCACCTCCTCGACGTGATGGTGCAGGCAAAGGACTACATGGACGAGCTGGGCGTACACGTCGAGGCTTGCACCAACGAAGCCTCGGCCGCGGCGATGCTCGGCGCGTCGATCAACTATCCCGCGCGCGGCGCGGTGACCTGGAAGTCGATCGTCGGCACCAACGTCGCCGCCGACGCGCTGTCCTATCTCGCGAGCGCCGGTGTGATCGGCGGCACGATGATCGTGCTGGGTGAAGACTATGGCGAGGGCGGCGTCGTTGCGCAGGAGCGCAGCCATGCCTTCGCCTTGAAGTCCCTCATGTGGCTGCTCGACCCACGGCCCAATCTGAAGACCATCGTCGACCTGGTCGAGCGCGGCTTCGAACTTTCGGAGGCCTCCAACACGCCGGTGATGATGGAACTGCGCATCCGCGCCTGCCACGTACAGGGCAGCTTCGCGGCGAAGACCAATCGAGCGCCCGCGGTCTCGACGCGCCACCGGCTCGAGGGCCCCCCCAGGGATTTCATCTACGACCGCCTGGCACACCCGCCGGCGACTTTCCGCCAGGAGAAGCTCAAGTCGGACGTGCGGCTGCCCGCGGCGCGGCGTTTCATTGCCGAACATCGGCTGAACGAGGTGTTCGACGGCGAGCAGAAGGACCTCGGCATCATCGTGCAGGGCGGGCTCTACAACGGCCTCATCCGCGCCCTCGGCATGCTGGGCCTCGCGGATGCTTTTGGCGCGAGCCGCGTCCCGATCCTCGTGTTGAACGTTGTCTACCCGCTGGTGCCCGAGGAAATCAGCGCGTTCTGCGCAGGCAAGAAGGCCGTGCTGATGCTCGAAGAGGGCCAGCCCGAGTTCATCGAGCAGGAAGTGGCGACCGTCCTGCGCCGCGCCGGAGTCGGCGGAATGCTGCACGGCAAGGATTTCATGCAGATGGCGGGCGACTACAACGTCGAGATCATGGTGCGTGGCCTCGCGCGCTTTGTCGCCGCGCACGCGCCTCAACTCGACCGCGCGGGCGGCGAGGGCTGGCTCGCGCGCACTGGCCAGCGCCGCGACGAAGCGGCCAAACTGCTCGACGCGCTGCCGCCCCGGCCGCCGAATTTCTGCATCGGTTGTCCCGAGCGCCCGATCTTCTCGGCAATGAAACTCGTCGCGCAGGACGTCGGCCGACCGCACGTCTCGATCGACGTGGGCTGCCACGCCTTCGGCACTTTCGAGCCCTTCTCGCAGGGCAATACGCTGCTCGGCTACGGCATGAGCCTGGCGAGCGCCGCGGGCGTCGGCCCGATGTCCGAGCGCCGGCCGGTCGCGATCATGGGCGACGGCGGTTTCTGGCACAACGGCCTGCTCTCGGGCGTCGCATCCAACCTGCTCAACAAAGGCGACGGCGTACTGGTCATCATGAAGAACGGCTACGCCTCGGCGACCGGCACGCAGGAGATCGTCTCTTCGCCGCCCGACGAGGCGCGCAGGCAATCGCTCGGAACGAGCGCCGCGCATGCCGACCGCACGATCGAGAACACCCTCACCGGAGTCGGCGTGAAATGGCTCAAGACCGTCGATAACTACCGGGTCGGCGCGGTGGCGAAAGTCTTGAAGGAGGCCTACACGACGACTGAGAAGGGTCTCAAGGTAATCGTCGCCGAGGGCGAGTGCCAGCTCGAACGCCAGCGCCGGCTGCGTCCCGCGGTGGCGCAGCAGCTCTCCTCGGGGGCACGCGTAGTGAAGGTGAAGTACGGCGTCGACGAGGATACCTGCACGGGTGACCACTCGTGCATCCGGCTCTCGGGCTGCCCGACCCTCACGGTGAAGGACAACCCCGATCCGCTGCGCCGCGACCCGGTCGCGACCGTGATCGACGGCTGCGTCGGTTGCGGCCTGTGCGGCGAGAACGCGCACGCGGCGATTCTGTGCCCGTCTTTCTATCGCGCCGAAGTGATCCAGAACCCGAATTCCTGGGACCGGATCCTCGCGGGATTGCGCCGGATGCTGATCAGCCTCTTCATGCCGAAGACCAGTGCACAATCTTCCGTACAGGGGGTGGCATGAACATCGCGACGAAACTTCCCGAGCGTCCGATCACCGTGCTGGTGGCCGCGCTCGGCGGCGAGGGCGGAGCCGTGATGGCCGACTGGCTGATCGATGCCGCGACGCAGTGCGGTTTCCCGGCGCAGAGCACCTCGATTCCAGGCGTCGCGCAAAGGACCGGCGCGACCACCTACTATCTCGAGATCTATCCTGCACAGCGCACCGAACTCGCCGGACGCGAACCGGTGATGGCCCTCACCCCCAGCCCGGGCAACGTCGATCTGATGGTCGCCTCCGAACTCATCGAAGCCGGGCGCGCCATGCAAAACGGCTTCGTCAGCCCCGAGCGCACGGTGCTCGTTGCCTCGACCCATCGCATCTACACGACCAGCGAAAAGATGCAGATGGGCGACGGGCGCTTCGACAGCGAGCGGGTGATCGCCGCGGCGGGCCAGCTCGCAAAGCGGACGGTGCTGGCAGACATGCGCCAGATCGCGCAACAAAGCGGCACCGTGATCAATGCCGTGCTGTTCGGCGCGATGGCGGGTACCGGCGTGCTGCCATTGCCGCGTGAAATCTGCGAAGCGGCGATCCGCCGTGGCGGGCGTGGCGCGGAAGCGAGCCTGCGAGGCTTTGCCGCCGGTTATGCGGCCGCTGGCGCGGGTGCGCGGATCGTCAATGCACCTGGCGCGGCGAAGGCTTCGGGTCCGGATGAAATGACACGTGCATTTCCGCCCGAGGCGCGGGAGAACCTCGCGCTGGGCCACGCACGCCTGATCGACTACCAGGGCAAGGCCTACGCCGCCCTTTACCTCGAGCGCCTGCGGCGCGTCCTCGCCGCCGACAAGAGCGCCGGACACGCCCTCACCAGCGAAGTCGCGCGCCACCTCGCGGTGTGGATGAGCTACGAGGACATAGCACGCGTCGCCGACCTGAAGACTCGCGCCAGCCGCTTCGCGCGCGTGAGGAAAGAAACCGGCGCAAAGGAAAACGAGCCGATCGTGGTGATCGACTTCCTCAAGCCTGGCATCGAGGAATTCGCCTCGCTGCTGCCCTCCTCGCTTGGTCGCGCGCTCGTCGCCTGGGCGGAAAAGCGCGGCAAGCTCGACGCGTACAACATCGGCATGCACATCAAGACCTCCAGCGTCTCGGGCTACCTGCTTGTTCGCGCGCTAGCCTGGCTCAAACCCTGGCGGCCCTACAGCTATCGCTACGCCGAGGAACAGACCATGATCGAGCGCTGGCTCAACAACATCATTGAAATCGCACGGCGCGAACCTGCCCTCGCCCTCGAAGTCGCCGAATGCGCGCGTCTCGTGAAGGGTTACGGCGAGACCCACCGGCGAGGCAAGGCGAATTTTCTAGCGATCATGGATGCGCTGGTGGAGAACCCCTCGACGGTTGATCCGCGCGAACAGGCGGCGGCGATCAGGCAGGCGAGGGAGGCGGCGCTTGCCGATCCGGAGAGCAAGGCGCTGGGAAAGGCGCTCGGCAAACCGGTGGTGTGGATGAAATCGGTTCCCACATCGACGAGAACCTAGTATCGCGTTTGGGGCACGTTACCGCCCCCCGCGCGTTGCGGGAAGCCCCGGGACGCGCGAAAATCCCCTTGTCTACTTGGAGACCCTGATGGCAAGCGTACTGCAACCCGATCTCGGCGCCGCACGCCGGGACCTTTACCGGCGCATGGACAGCGAGAACCTCGCCCCCCTCTGGGAGGTGTTGCACAGCCTGGTGCCCCCGGCGCCGCAAACGCCCTGCGTTCCCGCGCTGTGGAACTACCGCAAGGTGCGCCCCTTCATCATGGAGGGCGGCGAGCTCATCTCCGAGAAGGAGGCGGTGCGCCGGGTACTGATCCTCGAAAATCCGGGCCTGCGCGGCCAGTCGGCGGTCACGCGCAGCCTTTATGCGGGCCTGCAACTGATCCTTCCGGGCGAAATCGCGCCCAGCCACCGTCACAGCCAGTCGGCGTTGCGCTTCGTGGTAGAGGGTTCGGGCGCCTATACGGCGGTCGAAGGAGAGCGCACGACCATGCATCCGGGCGATTTCATCATCACGCCCTCGTGGACCTGGCACGACCACGGCAATCCCGGCAACGAGCCGGTGGTGTGGATGGATGGGCTGGATGTGCAGATCGTGCAGTTGTTCGATGCGCAGTTCATGGAAAATTATCCCGAAGAGGTACAGCCGGTGTTTCGCAAGGAGGGCGACGCGTACAACCGGTACGGCAACAACCTCGCGCCGCTCAACCCGGTGTCGCCGTTCGGTAAGACTTCGCCGATCTTCAGCTATCCCTATGCCCGTAGCCGCGAGACGCTCGCCACGCTGTCGAAGAACGAGGCCGCCGATGCCTGCCACGGCTGGAAGATGCAGTTCGTCAATCCCCTCACCGGTGGGCCGGCGATGCCGACCATCGGCAGCTTCATTCAGCTGATGCCCAAGGGTTTTACCTCGGCAAACTATCGCTCGACCGACGCCACGGTGTACTCGGTGGTCGAAGGCAGCGGCCGGGTGACGATCGGCGGCAAGAACTTCGATTTTGAGCCGCGCGACTCCTTCGTCGTTCCGGCGTGGGCGGCGGTGAGCTTCGCGACCAACTCCGAGTCCGTGCTGTTCTCCTTTTCCGACCGACCCGCGCAGCAGGCGCTCGGACTGTGGCGCGAGAAACGCGACTGAAGCGATGAACGACCGCGCGCTGCTCAGCCGGGAGTACAACAACCGGGAACTGGTCCCGGAGCATCCGGGCATCCTGGCTCGATGGGCCGAGGGCTCGGCACGCGCGCGCAATACCATGACCTGCTATCTCGACCGGCGCTACGGCGAGTCTCCGAAGGAGACGCTCGACCTGTTCCCCGCGCGCAAGGGCGACGGCACCTGCATGCTGTTCATCCACGGCGGCTACTGGCGTTCTCTCGACAAGCAGGACTTCTCCTTTCTCGCGCCGACCTGGGTCGGCTCGGGCGTCTCGCTCGCGGTGGTGAATTACGACTTGTGTCCGGCGGTGACCGTGGAGGAAATCGTCTTGCAGATGCTGCGCGCCTCGCGCTGGCTGTATCGGCATGCCGAGGAATACGGCATGGACCAGGACCGGCTCTACGTAAGCGGCCATTCGGCGGGCGCGCAACTCGCCGCGATGATGATGTGCGCGCACTGGCCGGTCTACGACCGCGAACTTCCCAGGGACCTCTACAAGGGCGCGCTCGCGGTCAGCGGCGTCTACGACCTGCGGCCGCTGATTCAGGTCGACTGGTTGCAGGCCGACCTGCACCTCGACGAAGCGTCCGCGCTCAAGGTCTCGCCGGCGTTCCTGCCGCCCGCGACGCGTGCCCCGGTGATGACCTGCGTGGGCGGGCGAGAGAGTGGCGAGTTCAAGCGCCAGAACGCATTGATCGGGGAGCGCTGGCGCGCGCCGTTCGCCGGCGACATCCGCATGCCCGATACGAACCACTTCACCGTGATGGATGGCTTCGCCGACCCCGCAAGCGCGCTGTTCCTCGGTGCGCGGCGTCTGATGAAGCTGGATCGTTAGCCGTCGATGACGCCGTCCATCCTGCAGGAGTATCTGCGTCCCGGCCGTTTCGTCGACAGCGACCATCCTGCGGTGCTTGGCTTCGCGCGCGAGCACGCGCGCGGAGCGAACGACCTCGAGCGCGCCTGCGCGCTGTACTACGCGGTGCGCGACATGGTGCGCTACAACCCCTTCCAGAATTTCCTCTCCGATGATGCGTACCGCGCCTCGACCTGCCTGGAGCGCGGCGAGGGATGGTGCGTGCCCAAGGCGGCGTTGCTCGCCGCGTGTGCGCGCGCCGCGGAAATCCCGGCGCGGGTCGGGTACGCCGACGTGAAGAATCACCTCACGTCAGCACGCCTGACCGAACGCATGGGCACTGACCTGTTCATCTATCACGGTTTCGCCGAGCTCTGGCTGGAGGACAAGTGGGTCAAGGCGACGCCCGCGTTCAATCTGGAGCTGTGCACCAAGTTTCGCGTGATGCCGCTTGAGTTCGACGGCCGCAACGACTCGATCTTCCACGCGTTCGACGCAGATCAGCGCCGGCACATGGAATACGTCGGTCAGCGAGGCAGCTTTGCCGACGTGCCGGTGGAGGAGATCAAGCAGGCGTTCGGCACCCTTTATCCGAATTTCTACAACCTCGGCCCGGATGCGGCAAACGAGTTCTTCGCCTGACCCGGGCGCCCGGCGCGAGGCGGGCGAAGCGGTCATGCGCGAACTCCTGATCCAAAGTTTTCGCGCCGCGGTCGACGCCGCCGATGCGCGCACAGTGCTTGCGGCGCACCTGCCACGCCCGCCCTCGCGGGGGCGCACGCTGGTGGTCGGCGCCGGCAAAGCGGCCGGCTCGATGGCGCAGGCGGTCGAGCGGCACTGGCCCAAGGATGCCTCTTTGCAGGGCCTTGCGCTTACGCGCTACGGCCATGCCTTGCCAGCCGGGCGGATACGAATCGTCGAGGCCGGACATCCGCTGCCGGACGCGGCAGGCGAGGCGGGTACGCGCGAAATGCTGGCGCAGATACAGGCCCTGGGGCACGGCGATCTGCTGCTTGCACTTGTCTCGGGCGGGGGTTCGAGCCTTCTTTCACTGCCCGCCGAGGGAGTTTTGACGGAGGAACTGCGCGTGCTGACCTCCGCGCTGCTGCGCTGCGGCGCGACGATCCAGGAGATCAACACGGTACGCAAGCACCTTTCCGCGACCCTCGGAGGACGACTCGCCGCCGCCTGCAAGGCGCCGATCGTCGCACTGATCGTCTCCGACGTGACCGGAGACGATCCGACGCATATCGCCTCGGGTCCCTGTGCGCCGGATCCGAGCACCTATCGCGACGCGCTTGAGGTGCTGGTCCGCTACGGGGTGCAGGCGCCAGGTTCGATTGCCGAGCACCTTGCGCGGGGAGCGCAGGGGAAGATCGACGAGACGCCCAAGCCCGGCGATCCGGTTTTTGCGCGAGTCGAGAATCATGTGATCGCCACGGCGCACCGATCGCTGGAGGCGGCCGCGGGGTGGTTTGGCGCACGCGGCATCCGGCCGGTGATTCTCGGCGACACCGTGACCGGCGAGGCTTCGGAGGTCGCCAAAGTGATGGCTGCGCTGGTACGCGAGGCGCGCGGCTTCGGTGGTGCGCTGGCTCCTCCGCTTGCCCTTATATCCGGCGGCGAATGCAGCGTGACGGTGCGCAATGCATCGGGCCGCGGCGGTCGCTGTGCGGAGTTTCTGCTCGCGCTCGCTGTGGAACTCGACGGCCTCCCGCGCGTTCATGCGATCGCCGCCGATACCGACGGCATCGACGGCTCCGAGGACAATGCCGGCGCGCTCATCGCGCCGGATTCGCTGGCGCGCGCCGCGGCGCTGGGGCTCGTACCGCGCAAATGTCTGGCGGCGAACGACAGTTATGCCTTCTTTGACGCGCTCGATGACCTGGTGGTCACCGGTCCGACCTACACCAATGTCAACGATTACCGCGCGATCGTGGTGAGCTGAAACAAGCTTTGCGCGACGCCTTGCCGACCGATGCCGCTTGAAAGGCCCCTTCTTCCCCTCCCCGGCCTGCGCCGCATCGTCGCGGATAGCGGCTCGGTCTACTTCATCAATGCCCTGGTGGGATTTCTATTTGCCGCCTCGGGTCCGGTCGCGATCCTGCTTGCGGTCGGTGCACGCGGCGGGCTCTCCGAGTCGGCTCTCGCGTCCTGGCTGTTTGGCGCATTCTTTTTCAATGGGCTGATCAGCATCGCGTTCTGCCTGCTGTACCGGCAGCCGCTGGTGTTCTTCTGGACCATTCCCGGCGCGGTGCTGGTGGGACCGGCACTCACCCACCTCAGTTTTGCGGAGGTCGTCGGCGCGTATCTGCTCACGGGTGCATTGATGCTGGTTCTGGGATTGAGCGGATGGGTGCGGCGCGTGATGGATTCGGTTCCGCTACCGATCGTGATGGGCATGGTCGCGGGGGTATTTCTGCGCTTCGGTCTGAACCTGGTTTATGCGGTGCGCGAGGATTTCTGGATCGCAGCGCCGATGATCGCGGCGTTCCTCGTTCTCAGCGCCGCGCCCCGGCTCGCGCGCGGGATTCCGCCGCTCATCGGTGCGCTCGCGGTGGGCGCGGCAGCGGTCGCGCTGCTTGGAAGATTCGCTCCCACCGCAGGGCCGATGTTCGGCTTCGCGCAACCGAGTCTCTACATCCCGGTTTTCTCGCTGCGCGCGGCCATCGAACTCGTCCTACCGCTCGCGATTACGGTGCTGGTGGTGCAAAATGGCCAGGGTATAGCGGTGCTGAAGACCGCAGGACATCCGGCGCCCGCGAACGCAATCGCCGCGGTCTGCGGTGCAGGCTCCATCGTGACCGCACTGGTTGGCACGGTATCCACCTGTCTGACCGGGCCGGTGAACGCGATCCTCTCGTCCTCGGGAGAGCGGCACCGGCACTACACGGCGGGCCTCTGGGTCGGTATGTTCGCGCTCGCGTTTGGCCTGCTCTCGCCGCTCTTCACGCGCCTTCTGCTCGCGACGCCCGGGTCGTTCATCGCGGCACTCGCCGGCCTGGCGATGCTGCGTGTGCTGCAAACGGCATTCGGTGTGGCGTTTCGCGAACGCTATACGCTCGGCGCGCTGGTGACGTTTCTGGTGACGGTCGCCGATGTCACAATTCTCAGCATCGGCGCGCCGTTCTGGGGACTGATCTTCGGGTTCGCGGTGTCCTGGCTGGTCGAGCGCGATGACTTCAGGCGATCGGGTTGATTCAGAATAGTTCCTGCTGCACGTCACCGCCGAGATAGCAGAGCCGTCCGCCATCGAGGCGCACCGCAGGATGCAGGCGATGCTCGCGCGACTGTCCCGATGCGATGAGGTGCACGACGCGGTGGCCCTGCGCAACCAGCCAGTCCGCGATCAGCGAGCGATGGCAGCGATCCGGGTCGCGCTCGGCGCACATCAGGCAGATCGCCTCGCTGCCGGCCTCGACCGCCAACTGCAGAACCGCCGAACGAAACGCGTCGCCTTCCATGTATTCGGCGTAAGCCTGAAACGCGGGGTCCGTGAGTCCGGGGTGGCGCGGGCGCCCTTCGAGGCGACGCCGGCCACCCAGCACTCGGCGCCAGTCGTAACCGACGCCCTCGGCGGCGAGCCTTGCG
This sequence comes from Betaproteobacteria bacterium, assembly GCA_029858545.1. Lineage (GTDB taxonomy): Bacteria > Pseudomonadota > Gammaproteobacteria > Burkholderiales > SG8-39 > JAOUFA01. The sequence continues at coordinate 3,292 of JAOUFA010000028.1, read as the reverse complement.
CCAAGCGGACCGTAGCCAAAATGCGGGAATCGTCGCGAGCGCGGCGTACTACGGGCATCGATCAGCTTGCGCACGCCGGCGCCATTCAAGATTGCCACCAGTTCATCGAGGTCGCGCGTGCCATGGCCGACGGTGTAGAGGTTCGCCACGCTCAGCCTGGACTCAGCACGACCGGCGTTCCGACGTGCAATGACAGTTGCTGCGCCGCGCTGGCGCGGTTCGCTGCGATCTCGACCAGACCGAGGCTGTTCTCGTACCAAAACGGTTTGCCGGCTCCCGCGTCCGAGAAGGTTCGAGCGTACTTCAAGCTGCGTCCCGCGACGCGGACGCGTGTCGCGCGTGCGATGGCCTGCGCACGGAGCCCGGTCATCGCGTTGCCATAGTGATCGACATAGACGATCTCGGCCAGATCGTCGGCATCGAGAAGTATCTCAGGTGCCTTCATCGGTGCGAACCAGCCGCGCGGCAATCGCTTTGAAGCAAGCGCCGCGGCGACCGGAACGAACAGGTCGCGACCGTGAAAGGAGTCGGAAAGATGTTCAGGGCGCCAGACGATGCGCCGGCCGCGTCTTCGTGTCGCGCGCTGCCAAAGCACCGACAGTAGACCGTTGTCGGGTCCGACAAAGACGAGTCCGTTCGCCTCGAGCACAATCGCATCCCGCTCCCCGCCCACTCCTGGATCGATCACCGCGACGAACACACTGCCCGCCGGATACCGCGGTGCCAGCGCGGCCAGCAGATGCGCTGCCGGGGCGACCTCGAAGTTGGGTGCCTGATGCAGTGCGTCGAGCAACGCCACCTTCGGTGCACGCTCCCCGAGCGCCGCCTTCATCTGCCCGACATAGAGATCGCCGGCACCGAAATCCGTGAACAGGACGATCGGCATGCGTGATTCCTAGCCGGCCGCGGGCACTCGTACCGTCGCCGCTACTGCGGCGCGATCCCCGCATCCTTTACGATGCGGCCCCACTTCTCTATTTCACTCCTGACGTGCGCATCGACGTATTCTGGTTTAGAGGGCCGCGCGTCGAGCCCCAAGCGAAGCAGTCGTTGGCGGATCTCATCCTTGTCGAGCGTCCGCGCGATATCGACATTGAGTTTCGCGATGATTGCGCGCGGCGTGGCCGCGGGTGCGACGAACGCATACCAAGTCGGATTGTCGTAACCGGCGACGCCCTGCTCCGCGATGGTCGGCAGGTCGGGTGCAATTTGCGAGCGGCGAGCACCTGTGATTCCCAGGATTCGCGCCTTGCCACTGAGGTGTTGCGGCAGGATGCTCGGCAGATCGGCGAATATGATATCGACCCGCCCGGAGAGGAATTCCGTGATTGCCGGCTGTATGCCCTTGTACGGTACGTGCACCATGTCGGTCGCCGTCCGGTGCTTGAACGCCTCGCCGAGCAACTGTGCGAAGCTCGCACCCGAGGCGTAATTCAGCTTGCCGGGATTCGCCTTCGCCAGCGCGATGAGGTCGGCGATCGATGTCGCTTTCACACCCGGATGGACCGCAAGTGCGAAGGGGTTTTCGGCGACGAAGGTCACGCCGGAGAAATCGCGCGCCGAATCGTAGGGAAGTTTTTGGTACAGGTGCGGATTCAGCGCGAGCGCGCCGAGTGTCGCGAGGTAGACCGTATAACCGTCGGGCGCGGCGCTCGCCGCCGCCTTGGTGCCGAGGATCGCGCCGGCGCCGGCGCGGTTGTCCACGATGACCGGCTGCCCCCAGCTTCTGCTCAGTTCGTCGCCCACCGCGCGCGCGACAATGTCCGGAGAACTGCCGACAGGGAAGGCGACGATAATCTTGACCGCTCGGTCGGGAAATGTGCCGCCCTGCTGTGCGTAGGCGGAGGTGAGGACGGCGACCGATACGAGGGTGGCCAGCAGCCGAGGTCTGCCACGGCGCGAATGAAGCATTGAGGTTCTCCCAAATAGCGGCATTCTACCGCCCCGACTCGTCCGCTTCGCGCGTGCCGATTGCACGGCGAAGAGCGCCTTTCGCTGACGGCGGACTGACAAACAAAAAAGGCCGGGAGTCACCCGGCCTTTCTTTAGGAGCACGACGGTTCCGACCTGGCTACGCGGCCTGTTTCTCCTCCGGCTTTGCCTCCTCAGCCACCGGCTCGACCCGGTCCATCAGGGTGACCAGCGCCAGCGGGGCATTGTCCCCCTTGCGAAAGCCGTTCTTCAGGATTCGTAGGTAGCCGCCATTGCGTTTCGCATAACGCGGCCCGAGGTTTTCGAACAGTTTGCTGACGTTTTCGCGATCGCGCAGGCGATTGAACGCGAGTCTGCGGTTGGCGAGCGAAGGCTTCTTGCCAAGGGTGATCATCGGCTCGACGACCCGGCGCAGCTCCTTCGCCTTGGGCAGCGTGGTGGCGATCTGCTCGTGGCGCAGAAGTGAATTGGCCATGTTGCGGAGCATCGCGAGCCGGTGGCTCGTGGTGCGGTTGAGCTTTCTCAGTCCTAGTCCGTGACGCATGCTGTCTCCCTCCTCACCCGCGCCCGTGCTCGAGACCGGCGGGAGGCCAGTTTTCCAGCCGCATACCGAGGGTCAGACCGCGCGAAGCAAGCACTTCCTTGATCTCGTTGAGCGACTTGCGTCCGAGGTTCGGCGTCTTGAGGAGCTCCGTCTCGGTGCGCTGAATCAGGTCGCCGATGTAATAGATATTTTCCGCCTTGAGGCAGTTGGCCGAACGCACGGTGAGTTCGAGGTCATCCACCGGGCGCAGCAGAATCGGATCGACCTGCGGCGACTTGGGCGTCTCGGTGGGCAGAGCGGTGCCCTCGAGCTGCGCAAACACCGACAGCTGGTCGACCAGAATGCGCGCGGCATAGCGAACCGCCTCCTCGGGTTCGATCGCGCCGTTGGTCTCGATGTCGATGATCAGCTTGTCTAGGTCGGTGCGCTGTTCGACGCGCGCCGACTCGACCGCGTACGACACGCGGCGCACCGGGCTGAACGAGGCGTCGAGAATGATGCGCCCGATACCCTTGGTTTCTTCCGGCAGGTAACGCATATTGCCGGGCACGTAGCCCCGCCCGGACTCGATCTTGATTTGCATTTCCAGCTTGCCGCCCGCCGAGAGATGGGCAATCACATGATCGGGGTTCACGATTTCCACATCGTGCGCCGGCTCGATATCGGCGGCGGTAACCACGCCATCGTCTTTCTTCTTGAGCGTGAGAATCGCCTCCGAGCGGTTATGCAGGCGGAACACGATACCTTTCAGGTTGAGCAGAATATCCACGACGTCCTCGCGAACGCCGTCGAGCATCGAGTACTCGTGCACCACGC